>NZ_CP183975.1:4020000-4276699 GCF_049913125.1 Luteibacter sp. E-22 | reverse complement strand
CGGGTATTCTTGCCACAGAAGGGGCGCATGCGCGCGGGGTGGACGACGAAGTCTACCAGCGTCCGGCCTCTCGCCGGAGTCCGCCGGGCCGCGGTCTTCACCTTGCCGCCGTGCCCAAACGGTTGACAGTCCTCGCGAATCTCGGCCATACTTTCCGGCCATATTCAATCTTCACCCGGATGTAAGCGCCATGAAGCGTACTTTCCAGCCCAGCAAGCTCAAGCGCGCCCGCACCCACGGCTTCCGCGCTCGTATGGCCACGGCCGACGGCCGCAAGATCCTCAACGCGCGCCGCGCGAAGGGTCGCAAGCGCCTGATCCCGTAAGCGGCTCGCCTGTCGTGCGTGCCGCAGCCTTGCCGCGCGATGCGCGGCTTCGCCGCGCCGCCGACTTCGCAGCGTTGCGAACAGTCAGCGGTCGCCTCGGCGGCCGCTCTTTTCTTTTGCGCTTCGGAAACAACGAGCTCGACACCGCCCGGCTCGGCCTGGCCATATCCAAGCGCTGTTCCAAGCGCGCCGTCGACCGCAACCGGATCAAGCGCCTGGCGCGTGAGGCATTTCGCCACGCACGCCCCGCCCTGCCGCCCGTCGATATCCTGGTCATGGCCCGCGACAGCGCGGTCAACGAGACCGGCGCCGTGCTCCTGGCCGAGCTCGATGCCCTGTTCCGCCGTATCCGGCCGTTGAAGCGCGAGGGTGCCGACGGCACAATCGCGCGTTGACCTTCCCGTCCTCCCCGCCTTTCCCGGCCATCCGGCCGTGGCGCCATTCGGATCTGGCCCTGCAATGAATCAAACGCGCACGCTCCTCTTCTTCGCGCTCATGTTCGTGGCGTACCTGCTGTGGACGGAATGGGAAAAGGACTACGGTCCCCAACCCGCCGCTCCGACGCCGGCCGCCCAGACCGATGCCGGCAAGCCGAACACGGACAGCAGCATCCCGGGTGCCGCTGTGCCAGCCAAGGTGCCGGGTGATAGCGCCGCACCCGCCGAGGAAGGCAAGGCCGAGCTGGTCACGTTGTCGAACGACGTGCTCCGCCTGACCATCGACACCCGTGGCGGCAGCATCGTCCGTTCGGAACTGCTGGCCTATCCGAACGAGCCGGTCACCAAGAAGAATCCCAGCCCGCCGCCTGCGCGCCTGCTCGACGACGAGGCCGCGCATTTCTTCGCGGCCCAGGATGGCCTGGTCAGCAACACGGGCCCCGCACCCGATCACCGCGCGCTGTTCCATGCGGAGAAGACACAGGCGGCATTGGCCGATGGCGAGAAGTCGGTGAGCATCGACCTTACCTGGACCGATCCGTCGGGCCTCAAGGTGGTCAAGCGCTATAGCCTGAAACGCACCGACTACGTGGTCGATCTCGACCAGCGCGTGGAGAACGGAACGAGCACGGCATGGACGGGCAATGCCTATCACCAGCTGCAGCGCGTTCCCGCCGAGAAGGTGAATTGGTTCAAGGCTTACACCGATCCGGCCCAGCACAGCTTCTTCGGCGCCGCGTGGTACAGCCCCGAAAGCAAATTCGAATCGCTGCCCTTCCTCGATTTCGCCAAGAAACCGATCAACCGCCAGATCACCGGTGGCTGGATCAGCATGCTGCAGCATTACTTCTTCGTCGCCTGGATCCCGCCAGCCGACCAGTCGGTGAACTACAGCAGCACCATCGTCGATCCCAACTCGGCCACGCCGCGTTATCTCGTGCGTGCGTTCGGCCCCACCATCCAGGTGGCGCCGGGCCAGGCCGTGGACAGCGTGGCGCGCCTGTACATCGGTCCGAAGCTGCAAGGCACGCTCGATGTCATCGCTCCGGGCCTGGAACTGACCAGCAATTATGGTTGGCTGACGATCATCGCCCAGCCGCTGCACTGGCTGCTGTCGCAGTTGCATGCGATCAGCGGTAACTGGGGCGTGGCGATCATCCTGCTCGTGCTGCTGATCAAGGCGGCGCTCTACAAGCTGACCGATGCGCAGTTCCGCTCGGGCGCGCGCATGCGCAAGCTGCAGCCTCGCGTCGCCGCGCTCAAGGAGCGCTATGGCGACGATCGCATGAAGATGCAGCAGGCCATGATGGAGCTGTACAAGAAGGAGAAGGTCAATCCGATGGCGGGTTGCCTGCCCATCCTGATCACCTTCCCGATCTTCATCGGCCTGCTCCGCGTATTGTCCGAGTCCATCGAACTGCGTCACGCGCCGTTCTTCGGCTGGATTCACGATCTCTCGGCTCCCGATCCGTTCTACGTACTGCCGGTGCTCTACTTCCTGGTCACGCTGCTCACCCAGCGCATGATGCCGACCGCTGGCATGGACCCGACCCAGGCCAAGATGATGAAGGTGATGCCGCTGATCTTCGGCGTCTTCTTCGCCTTCTTCCCTTCGGGCCTGGTGCTTTACTGGACCGTGAACGGCGCCACCAGCCTGCTTCAGCAGTGGTGGATCAACCGGAGTGTCGACAGGGCCGACATCAAGGCCAAGACGGCATGATCACCGGGCGGCGCGTCGAAAGACGCGCCGCTTCGCTATCGAAGGTAAGCCATGAACCACGGCGAAGACACCATCGCAGCCATCGCCACGGGTGCCGGCGCGGCCGGTGTCGGCGCCGTTCGTATTTCGGGTCCCCGCGCGCCGACGATCGCCCGCGCCATGCTTGGACGCGAACCGATACCTCGTCATGCGCATTTCGCCGCGTTTCGCGATGGCGACGGCGAGCTGATCGATCGCGGCATCCTGCTTTATTTTCCTGGCCCGGCTTCGTACACCGGCGAACACGTGCTCGAGTTGCAAGGGCACGGAAGCGCCGTGCTGCTCGATGCCCTGCTTCGCCGGACGATAGCCCTCGGCGCGCGCCTTGCGCGGCCCGGTGAATTCACCGAGCGCGCCTTCCTCAACGGCAAGCTCGATCTAGCCCAGGCCGAAGCGGTGGCCGATGTCGTCGCCGCCACGTCCGAAGCAGGGGCCCGCGCCGCGTTGCGTTCGATGGAAGGCGTGTTTTCCGCGCGCGTGGACGAGCTGCTCGGTGAACTGATCGCGCTACGTGTGCATATCGAGGCGGCCATCGATTTTCCCGAAGAGGAAATCGATTTCCTTGCCGACCCGGTGATCGGTCGAAACCTGGCGAATTTGCGCGCGAATCTCGATGCCTTGCTGGTCGAAACCCGCCGCGGTGTGCGCCTCAACGACGGCATCGTCGTGGCGATCGTGGGTCGCCCGAACGCGGGCAAGTCGAGCCTGTTGAACGCGCTTGCGGGTCAGGAGCGCGCCATCGTCACCGATATCCCCGGTACGACCCGCGACGTGTTGCGCGAGTCGGTCAGCATCGACGGTGCCACCTTCGAGCTTGCGGATACAGCGGGTCTTCGCGAGTCCGACGATGTCGTCGAACGCGAAGGCATCCGTCGCGCGCGCGCACAACTCGAACGCTGCGATGTCGCACTGCTCGTCACCGACGATGAGCATGCGAACGAGGACCTCGCCTTCTTCCAAGGCACGCCGGGCCACGCGATCCGCGTCGTCATCGTCAACAAGATCGATCTGTCGGAGTCGGTGGCCCATCGCGAACAGCGTGACGAGCTCGAAACCCTCTGGCTCTCCGCACGCACGGGCGAGGGCCTGGATCAGCTACGCGCGATGTTGCGCGACCTGGCGACTGCCGGGGCTGGCGAAGGCGCGTTCAGCGCGCGCCGCCGTCATGTCGTGGCACTCGAGTCGGTGCGTGACTATCTGGATCGCGCGGCGACCGCCTTGCACGACAACCACGCCGGTGAACTCGCCGCGGAAGAATTGCGTCATGCGCAGCAGGCGCTCGGCGAGATCACGGGGACGTATTCATCCGACGATCTGCTTGGGGCGATATTCAGCTCGTTCTGTATCGGAAAGTGAGGCGGGACGAATCGCGGACAGGGTCCGCTCCCACCGTGTCGCCGCGCCGCGCATGTAGCCCGGCGGGGTAATCAGCAGGGCTCTGGCGCGGCGGCGACAGCGCGGCGCTCGTTGGTGACGGACACCGACCAGATCGCCAGCCCGGCGACGGCCAGCAGGCTGCCGACCCATCCCGGCGACGTCCACCCGTACCCGTGTGCGATCGCCAGCCCACCGAGGAATGGCCCCAGTGCGTTCGCCGTATTGAATGCCGAGTGATTCAGCGAAGCCGCCAGGCCCTGAGCATCGCCCGCGACATCCATCAGCCGCGTCTGCAAGACGGTGCCGAGTGCGCCGCCGATGCCGATGAGGAAGACGTCGAGCCCGAGTGTCCAGACATTACCGGCGGCCAGCGGAAACAGCGCCAACATCACCATGCTCCACACCAGCAAGCCACCGGCGGTGCGCATCAGTGCACGATCGGCGAAGACGGGCACCACCATGTTGCCGACGGTCAGGCCGACACCGAAGATGCCGATCACCCAGGGAACGGTGTGCAACGGCATGTGCGTGACGGAAATGAGGATGTCCGCCAGATACGTATAGACCGCGAACATGCCACCGAAGCCGATCGCACCGATGGCCAGTGTGAGCCACACCTGCGAACGTTTCAGCGCACCGAGTTCCCGCAGCGGGCTGGCGTCCTTGTCCGCCGCGACTTCCGGCGCGAACACCGCCACGGCGGTCATCGTCGCGATGCCGAGCACCGCCACCAGCGCGAACGCCCAGCGCCACCCCACGGCCTGGCCGAGCCAACTGGCCAGCGGCACGCCCACCACCGTCGCGAAGGTGAGGCCGAGGAACATCTGGCCCACGGCGCGGGTCCGCCGGTTCGCTGGTACAAGGGATGAGGCGACCAAGGCCGCGACGCCGAAGTAAGCCCCATGCGGCAGCCCCGCGAGGAATCGGAACACCAGCATCCAGTGATAGTTCGGCGACAGCCCGGTAAGGCCGTTGAACACCGTGAACATGGCCATGAGGATGAGCAACAGCTTGCGGCGCGGCACGCGCGCACCAAGCACCGTCATGATCGGCGCACCGACCACCACGCCCAACGCATAGGCGCTGATGACGTGGCCGGCGGTGGGCGCGTCGATGCCGAGCCCCTGCGCGAACAACGGCAGCATGCTCATCGAGGCGAACTCGGTGGTGCCGATGGCGAAGCCACCCACGGCCAGGGCGAGGATCACCAGCCCGACATGGGGAGCGCGGACGGGCGGCGTGCCCGGGGCGGTCGCGGGAGCGGTAGAGGTCATGGAAGGCTCGGGGGACGAGGGGCGCGCCGCCTTGTGCGGCGCAGCATGCCGCCTAGGATACGCTCGGTACCCGGTCGGTCGCCACCGTCCAGCGGGCGTCGCGAACGAACTCCACGAAGGCCCGCAGGGCCGAGGTCACCCGCCGCTGGCGTGGGTAATACAGCATGAAGCCCGGGTACGGGGGGCACCAGTCCTCCAGCACCCGGACCAGCTTCCCCTCGCGAACGAGGTCCGCCACCTGGTCTTCCAGCACCAGGGTCACGCCGATGCCGGTAAGGGCGGCCTCGACGGAAAGGCGGAAGTCGCCGAAGGTGACCCGGCCGCGCACGTCCAGGTCGAGCTTGGTGGCGCCCTGTTCGAATTCCCACTTGTAGAGACGCCCGCTGGGAAAGCGAAAACGGATGCAGTCGTGCTGGAAGAGGTCGTTGGGGTGTTTCGGAATGCCGTGCGTGGCGAAGTATTCCGGCGAGGCCACGCACGCGCCGCGCTGCTCGCCTCCGATCGGCACCGCGATCATGTCTTCGGGCACCGCTTCGAGGAAGCGGATGCCCGCGTCGAAGCCGAGCGCGACGATGTCGACCAGGCTGTCGTTATCCACCGCTTCGAAGTGGATATCCGGGTAGGTGGCGAGGAACCGGGGCAGGAGGTCCGGCAGCAGCAACTGGGCCGTGACCCGGGGCATGTTGATGCGCAAGGTGCCGGCGGGCGTCGCGCGGAAATTGTTCATTTCCTCCAGCGCCTCGTTCACGTCGGTGAGCGCCGGCTGCAACCGTTCGAGCAGGCGCTGCCCCGCCTCGGTCAGCGAGACACTGCGCGTGGTCCGGTGAAACAAGGTCACGCCCAGCCGCTCTTCGAGCCCGCGGATCGCATAACTGATCGCCGACGTGGACAAGGTGAGTTCCGCCCCCGCCTTGCGGAAGCTGGCGTGGCGGGCGACCGCGGCGAAGGCCGCGAGATGGGAAAGGTTATCGGGTCGCATGATTGTGAAGGATAACTCAACGATTCATCCCGTAATCCCCGCTGGAAGGAATGATTGTTGAGCCTTTATCGTTGCCGGCTACCGAACCACTCCAAAGAGGATGACTCCCATGTTCGAAGTCCGCGGATTCGCCGCCCCCCAGGCCAAGGCGCCCCTCGTTCCCTTCATGGTTCCGCGCCGCGACGTCGGTCCCCATGACGTCCACATCGAGATCCTCTACAGCGGCATCTGCCACTCCGATCTGCACCAGGCTCACAACGACTGGGGCAATTCCATCTACCCGATGGTCCCGGGCCACGAGATCGTCGGGCGTGTGAAGGCCGTCGGTTCGGCGGTGAAGAAGTTCAAGGTCGGCGACTATGCCGGCGTCGGTTGCATGGTCGACTCCTGCCGTGAGTGCGAATCGTGCAAGCGCGACCTCGAGCAGTACTGCCAGAACCACACGAGCTTCACCTACAACGGCACGGAACAGGACCGCAGCACGCCGACCTATGGCGGCTACTCCACCGACGTCGTGGTCGAAGAGCGTTTCGTGGTGAAGGTGTCCGAAAAGCTCGACCTGAAGGCCGTCGCGCCGCTGCTTTGCGCGGGCATCACCACGTATTCGCCGCTGCGCCACTGGAACGTCGGCCCGGGACAGAAGGTGGGCGTCGTCGGCCTCGGCGGCCTCGGCCATATGGGCGTGAAGTTCGCCAAGGCGATGGGCGCGCATGTCACGATGATCACCACCTCGGCGTCCAAGGGTGCGGACGCGAAGCGCCTCGGTGCCGATGCCGTGCTGCTGTCCACGGACGCGGAAGCGATGAAGGCGGCCGCCGCCAGCTTCGACTTCCTGCTCAACACGGTGCCGGTGTCGCATGACCTGAATCCATACATCAACCTGCTCAAGCTCGACGGCACAATGGTGCTGGTCGGCGTGTTGACGCCGATCGACGGCATGATCGGCGGTGCCTTGATGCTCCCGCGTCGCACGATCGCCGGTTCCGCCATCGGCGGCATGGCCGAGACCCAGGAAATGATGGATTTCTGCGCCGAGCACGACATCGTGTCGGATATCGAGCTGGTCGACATGGCATCGATCAACGAGACCTTCGTGCGCCTGGTGAAGAACGACGTGCGCTACCGCTTCGTGATCGACATGGCGACCATGCCGGCCGTCTGAGCCGGATGACGTTCGCGGCCGGGGCGGCCTCCCATGCGCAGGCCCCGGTCGCGAGCACTACCCAGCGGTGACTAACCCGGGCCCACCCGCTATCGTCGAAGCGAACCCCAAAGGACTCCGGGCTTGAAGCGTTTCCTCCGTTACCTGGCTGTCGTCGTCGGCTTGCTCGCCGTCTTTCTCGTCTTCGCCGCGGTATCCGCGTGGCCCAACGTCGGCTCGGGAGCAAACGACCCGCATGCCGCGGATATCGTCCGTTCGCCGCAATGGCACGGCGATCGCTTCGCCAATCCCCTGCCCATGTACAGCAATATCCAGGGCGGCATCTTGCAGATGCTCGAATCGCAGCCGGGCGAAGAACCCGACGCCCCGGTACCCACGATCGATTCGTCGGCCGTGTATGCGCAACCGCCTGCGAGTGGGCTACGCGTCACCTGGTTCGGTCATTCGTCGATGCTGGTCGAAATCGACGGCGCGAATATCGTCGTGGACCCGCTATGGAGCGAGCGGCCTTCGCCCTTTCCATGGCTCGGTCCGAAACGGTGGTACGAGCCTCCGGTGCCGATCGATCACCTGCCGCATGTCGACGCGGTCGTGATCTCGCACGATCATTACGACCATCTGGACCGCGCTTCCGTGCAGGCGTTGAACGCTCGTGGCACGCGCTTCATCGTGCCCCTCGGCGTCGGTGCCCATCTCATCGGTTGGGGCGTGCCGCAGGAAAGGATCACCGAACTGGACTGGTGGCAGGAAGCGAAGGTGGGGAACGTACGTGTCGTGTCGACGCCTTCGCGGCATGCATCGGGTCGCCTTTCGCCGCAGAGTGACCGCACCCTATGGACGGGCTTCGCGCTCGTCGGTCCCGCTCATCGCGCCTTCTATTCCGGGGACACCGGTCTCAATGACACTTTCATCGACGTGGGCACGAGACTCGGCCCGTTCGATGTGACGATGATCGAGGTCGGTCAGTACGATCCCCAGTGGCCCGACTGGCACCTCGGTCCGGAGCAGGCGATGCTGGTGCACGAAGAGGTTCGCGGCCGCGTGTTGATTCCCGTCCACTGGGGCCTGATCAAGCTGGCGCATCACGCGTGGACCGAGCCACCGGAACGTATCCTCGCGGCGGCGAAGTGCAGTCACGCCGGCGTGCTCATTCCGGAACCGGGACAGGCGGTGGAACCGACGACGCATCCCGTGATTCCGCACTGGTGGCCGTCCCAGCGATGGTTCACGGCCGAGCAACATCCCATTGTCGCGTCGCGTCGCGGTGATCCGAACGAAAAATTCGATGTACCGGTATGCCGAAGCCCGTCCTGAACCGGCAGGCCTTCACCTCCCGCGTCAGGCCGGCTGCCATCCGTCGGGCATTTCCAGGCGCATCGACAGGTCGCTGAGCGGCCTGCCCGTCGACTCGTCCACCACCACGGCCCGTACCGGGCAACCGGTCTCCTCGTTGACGAGGTGGCTGAGCTTGCCGTCGCCGTTATACCGGCGACCCCACTCACCCATCGCCGCGAGGACCGGAATGAAATCCCGGCCCGCCTGGGTCAGCACGTATTCGTCGCGCGGGGGACGTTCGCTGTAGCGGCGCTTTTCCAATACACCCGCCTCGGTCAGGGATTTCAATCGACGGGACAGGATGTTCGGCGCGATGCCCAGGCTGGTCCGGAACTGGTCGAACTGCGTCATGCCGCGGCTGGCGTCGCGGAGGATCAACGCGCTCCATGCGTCGCCCACCAGGGCGAGACCCCGGGAGATCGCGCAGGTGCCTGAAGAAAGTTTGTCGATGTCCATTGCATTATGATAGTGAAGTCACTATCGTAGGGCAACCTAGTTACTATCACTTTGCAAGTAACCCCTACGGAGTCATCGTCATGAGCACTGAAAACAAAGGTACGGCCCTGGTCACGGGCGCTTCCTCGGGCATCGGCGAGGTCTATGCCGAGCGTCTGGCCGATCGCGGCTACGACCTGATCCTGGCCGCCCGCCGCGTCGATCGACTGGAGGCGGTGGCGCAGAAGATCGGCGCCCGCACCGGCCGCAAGGTCGAGGTGTTGCGCGCCGACCTGACCGATCGCAAGGACATCTCGGCCGTGGAGCGCCGTCTCGCCGAGGATGCGTCGATCACCCTGCTGGTCAACAACGCGGGTGTGTCGCTCGACGGCAGCCTGCTCGAGAACGGCAGCGAACCGATCGAGAAGCTGATCACCGTGAACATCCTCGCGCCCACCTTGCTGACAGCCGCGGCTGCGAAGGCCTTCGTTGCGCGCAACAAGGGCGGCATCATCAATATCGCCTCCGTTCTGGCCTTCGCCCCCGAAATGCTCGACGGTATCTACAGCGGCTCGAAGGCCCATCTGATCAACATCACCCAGAGCCTGGCGGCGAAAGTGCAAGGCACGAATGTGCGTGCGCAGGCGGTGCTGCCGGGCGCCACGCGCTCGGAGATCTGGGAAAAGTCGGGCAAGGACGTGGATGCGCTCCTTCCGGGCATGGTGATGGAGACGGCGGACCTGGTGGACGCGGCGCTGGTCGGCTACGACCGTGGCGAGGTGGTGACCATTCCGCCGCTGCAGGATGAAGGACAGTACAAGGCGTTCGAGGCAGCGCGGTTGGCGATGGCGCCGAATCTGTCGCGCAAGGAAGTGGCGCCGCGTTATCGCGTGTGACGCCAATCGCCGACAGGGTCGGCTCCCACCGGGCGGAGGTCGCCTGGTGGGGGCCGTAACCTCCCCAGGCAACCGCAACCTTGTGGGAGCCGATTCATCGGCGATCCGGCGTAGTCTGGTGAGAGCCGACCCTGGCGGCGATGCTCTCCAAGCACGAACAGTGGCTTACCACCACTTCCGTTTTGGCGCCGCACGAATGCGCGCTAAACTGTCGAACTCGCTAGGTTCTCGCGGTTAGGCATGCTCTCCTTCGTGTTCGGTGCCTTCGGGCTGTCCACCCTTTGGCTGCTTCCCCTGCTCTGGCGTCTCGGCGTCGCGATGGTTCGGCGGCGGCCTCCGCCGACGATGGGCCCAGGTGCGATTCGCTTCTGGGCCGGATTCCTTCTCGTGTTGCTTTCGAGCGCCACGCTCGAAGGACTCGTCCTGTCGCACTACACGGACGACCCCTCCGTGGGAGGCGCGCTCTGCCATTGGCTGGCTGGGTCCGTCTCGGCATTTCCGGCTATCGCGGCGTCGCTGTGCGTCGCCGCCATCGTGGTGGCCTTGCCCTGGTACCTCGGCGTGCCCTGGTCCGCGTTCCTCGTGCGCGGCAATGCGCTGGTCGAACCGTTGGGCATCGTCGCCCTCGGTGGGATACGTCGCCTGTTCACACGCTCCAACCCGCGCGCGACGGTTCGGCGCAACGTTCCCGCGGTACGCCGGCCGGACCGCGCGTCCGTTCGGAGGAAAACGAAGGCCGTTTCTGCGCGCCCGACGCCGGTAGCGCATACGCCTCGCGTTGAAACGCCTCGTCGTAAACCTGTTCCGTCCGTGCGCCCTTCCGTGGCTACGCCGGTGCCGCCGCGGCATCGGGCGCGGCCGGACACGGTGATTCGCGAGCCGTGGCTGGCTCCGAAGACGGTGGCTCCCGCCGAGCGGGGCTTCGCGACACCGGACGAGTATGTTGCCGAGGTGGTTTCGCAGAATCGCCCGGACGATGTTTCCTACAGCGCGCGTCGTGGCGGATATGACGCTGGTTTTACACAGCACGACGAGGCGTCTCTCGCAACAGCCCCACTGACCTCTGCTGCGCCGGCGGTCGCTGCATCACCGGTCGCGCCGTCAGTCAGCGCAGCAGTGACTCCAGCGGTCGTGCCGCCGGTTGCGCCTGTTCCGGTCGCTCCCGTGTCGCGGTTCGCGATCGCGGCGAACGACGAAATGCCTGTCGAACCCACGCCCGCCGTCATGCTGGCGCCGGTTCGTCCCCCGCGGGCGATGGACACGAGTGTTGTCACGGTGCCACCGCTTTCCCTGCTCGCCGCGGCACCGGCTAACGCCACTACCGCTGTCTCCGAACAGGAACTTGTCGACACCGGCGAGCTGATCGAACAACGCCTGCGTGAGTTCAAGGTGCCGGTGCAGGTCGTCGGTGCGTCCGCCGGTCCTGTGATCACGCGCTACGAAGTCGAGCCTGCCGTGGGCGTGCGTGGCAACCAGATCGTCGCCTTGATGAAGGACCTTGCCCGCGGTCTTGGCCGCACGTCGATCCGCGTGGTGGAGACCATCCCCGGGAAGACATGCATGGGTCTGGAATTGCCGAACGAGCAGCGGCAGATGATCGCCTTGTCGGAGATCCTCGACTCGGCGGAATACCGCGATTCCGATTCGCTGCTGACGTTGGCCATGGGCAAGGGCATTACCGGCGAGCCGGTGGTGGCCGACCTGGCCAAGGCGCCGCACATGCTGGTCGCGGGAACGACGGGCTCGGGCAAATCGGTCGCCGTGAACGCGATGATCCTGTCGATGCTCTACAAGGCCACGCCCGACGACGTGCGCATGATCATGATCGATCCGAAGATGTTGGAGCTCTCGGTCTACGAAGGCATTCCGCATCTGCTCGCCCCGGTCGTGACCGATATGAAGCTCGCCGCCAACGCGCTGAACTGGTGCGTGGCGGAAATGGAAAACCGCTACAAGGTGATGTCGGACCTGCGCGTGCGCAACCTCGCCGGTTACAACCAGAAGGTCCGCGAGGCACGGGCCGCGGGAAGGCCGCTGTTCAATCCCTTCCCCGCGCATCCGGAAGTGCCCGAGCACCTCGACACGCTGCCGATGATCGTGGTGGTGATCGACGAGCTGGCCGACCTGATGATGGTCGCCGGGAAGAAGATCGAGGAACTGATCGCACGGCTGGCACAGAAAGCGCGCGCCGCGGGCATCCACCTCATCCTCGCGACGCAGCGCCCTTCCGTCGACGTCATCACCGGTTTGATCAAGGCCAACATCCCCACGCGCGTCGCTTTCCAGGTGTCGTCGAAGATCGATTCGCGCACCATCCTCGACCAGATGGGCGCGGAAAGCCTGCTCGGCCAGGGCGACATGCTGTTCCTGCCGCCCGGCACGGGCTATCCGCAACGCATCCACGGCGCCTTCGTCGCCGACGAGGAAGTGCATCGCATCGTGGCGTGGCTGAAACAGTTCGGCGAGCCCGACTACAAGGATGAAATCCTCGCCGGCCCCGCCAGTGAAGCCGTCGATGGCGAGCCGGGCGAAGACGGAATCGATGCCGAGCTGGACCCACTGTACGACGAAGCGGCCGCTTTCGTCCTCCGTTCACGCCGCGCGTCCATCTCGTTCGTGCAACGCCAGTTCCGCATCGGCTACAACCGCGCGGCGCGCCTCGTCGAGGCGATGGAGGCCGCCGGCCTCGTCTCGTCGATGGGCATCAATGGGCAGCGCGAAGTCATCGCGCCGGGGCCGCAAGACTAGTTGCGATTGCCGTTCCTTGACACGGATCGAAAATTAGGGTGGCATTGAACGGTCGCGAACGAGGCGACACGGGGGGAACAGGGATGAATCAGTATTCGTCGACATCGGCGTGGGTAGCGCGTGCTCGAAAGCTAAATCTATGGGTATTCCCAGTTTTGGCAGCACTATTGCTTACACCATTGCTTGCTGAAAGCTCTCCTACAAAAACAGTCATCTATTATCTGACCGATCCACAAGGCAACGTCGTGGCGACGACGGATGCAAGCGGAAATGTTACCGCTCAGTTCGAGTACCGACCATACGGCTCTCCAGCAACGACTGAGGCACCGGGTAATCAACCAGGGTATGCCGGTCACATCGAGGAAAGTGAATCTACATTCTCGTATATGCAGGCACGCTATGACGATCTTCAGATAGGTCGCTTTCTTAGCGTCGACCCCATTAAGCCTACACCCGGTGATGTGTTCGGAATCAACAGATACGCGTACGCGTCCAACAGCCCATTGGTGAACGTCGACCCGACTGGTATGGACGATTGTTCGACTGCGGGTGGATCCGATCAGACCCCATGCTCCCAGACCCCGTCCCCGAATACACCATCTCCATCTCCAGGAGACGCGGTTACGTTGCCGGTAATTCCCGTAACGCCAACAACGCTGCCCGTTCGTACCTCACCACGTGTCACGCTAGTACCCGTCCCTCTGATCGTCGCTCAAGCAGCAGTGGCGGGTCTCTTCTTTGTCGATTCAAACCGATTCAATGAATTGGTGTTCCATCATCAAAGTTGCTATGGCTCGATAAGCTGCGGTACTTCCCAACCTAACGTTGTATACAGTCGTCCCCCCGGCGTCTGGCCTGCCGACAAGGGCGCGGAGGAATGGGGAAGACGCAATGGGGTCGGAAAGAACGAAGGACGTCGACGTTTCCATGACATCAAAGGAGACGATAACGCTCATAGCGGTGGGAAAGCTGACTGGGGCGTCAACCCCGAAACCGGGGACGTCTACGATCCCGAGGGAGAAGTGCATGGAAACCTTGGAGAGTAACTCCTTGCTGCAAGCTACGCTGTACGTAAAGGGCCTCGATCTCGGAGTGGATCGAGTTTCAGATGTATTAGGTGTCGCGCCGACCAACATCTACCGGAAAGGCGAGCCCAAGATCCGAGGAAGGGATAGGCCGGTGTATGCCACCAATACATGGAAGTTGTCGCTAAAGAAGCAATCGCTGGACGTGAGCGGCATCCTTCTTGAATTGCTCGCGATGCTCAAGCCGAAAGTACATCCAGTGGAAATTGAAGGTGCCGATGACGTATTCGTCGATATTTTCATGGCCAGCACTGTCGAAGCCGGTGACCTTGGCGCATCGATAGAGTGGCAGTTGACGACGGAAGCTCTTCACGCGCTGAGTCGTTTCGGACTGCCCGTGCGTTTTTCGGTGTGCAACGTGGAACCTTAAGTTTCCTAGTCTGGTGGGAGCCGACCCTGTCGGCGATGGGTGCTTGCCGTAACCTGGCCCGCTGGCGCGGGATCGTCGACAGGGTCGGCTCCCACCCAGTAGCGACGCATGAAAAAGGCCGGGTCACCTCGCGGAGGCCCGGCCCTTCTCGTAGCACGCTAATTCCCTAGCGCTTATTCCTTGGTGAGGAGCTTCAGCGGCACGGCGATCGACTTCTCGACCGGCTGCTTGTCGATGAGCTTCTTCGCCGTTTCGACGCCGAGCTTGCCGATCTCTTCCGGCTGCTGGGCGACGGTGGCGGCCATCGCGCCGCTCTGCACGGCGGTCTTGCCGTCCGGCGTGCCGTCGAAGCCGACGACCAGCACCTTCTTGTTCTTTCCGGCCAGGGCCTGCACCGCACCCAGCGCCATCTCGTCGTTCTGAGCGAAGATCGCCTGCACGTCGCTGTTGCCCTGGAGCAGGTTCTCGCTCACCGAGAGGCCCTGCGCACGGTCGAAGTTGGCTGGCTGCTTCGCGACCACCTTCATGCCGGTGGTGGCGATCTCGTCGTCGAAGCCCTTGCCGCGCTCACGTGCCGCCGAAGTGCCGGCCACGCCCTGCAACTCGATGATGTTGCCCTTGCCACCCAGCGCCTTGGCCAGGTAATCGGCGGCCATCTTGCCGCCGGCGACATTGTCCGACGCGATATGCGACGCGACTTCGGCGCCATCGACGCCACGGTCGAGCGTGACCACCGGAATGTTCGCACGCTGTGCGGACTGCACCGCGCCGGCCAGGGCCGACGAATCGGTGGGATTGAGCAGGATCACCGAGACGCGCTTCTGGATCAGGTCTTCCACGCTGGAGATCTGGCGAGCCGGATCGTCCTGCGCGTCGACCACGACGAGCTGCACGCCCGCGTCCTTCGCGGCTTTCTCGGCGCCGTCCTTGAGCTCGACGAAGAACGGATTGTTCTGCGTGGAAAGAGCGAGACCGACCACGGGAGTACCCGAGGGTGCGGCGCCGCCGGCGGTCGCACCGGCGGCCGGAGCGGATTCGCCCGGGCCCTGTTGCGAGCAGGCCGCGAGAAGCGTTGCCGCGGCCGCGGCGAGGAATGTCAGTTTGCGCATGGTGTGTTCCCTCGTTGTTATTACTGCCGCCTGTCGAGCAGGACGGCGATCAGGATGACGATGCCCTTCACCACCTGCTGGTAGAAGGAGCTTACGCCGAGCAGGTTGAGACCGTTGTTCAGGAAGCCGATCAGCAGCGCACCGACCAGGGTACCGAAGAGCCAGCCACGGCCGCCGGCGAGACTGGTGCCGCCGAGTACCACCGCGGCGATGGCGTCCAGCTCGTAGCCGGCACCGGCGGTGGCTTGCGCGGAATACAGGCGCGAGGTGAGCACGATGCCGGCGAAGGCCGATAGCAGGCCGGAGAGACCGTAGATCGCCAGCTTCATGGGTGACAGGCGCACGCCCGACAACCGGGCCGCTTCCTCGTTACCGCCGATGGCGATCACGTGCCGGCCGAACACCGTGCCACGCAACAGGAAGCCGCAGAGCACGAAGGCGACGAACATCCAGATCACCGGCAACGGGATCAGGTTGGCCACGTAACCACCACCGAGCAGCGCGAAGCCGGGATTGGTGACGGGGATCGGGCTGCCCTGCGTATACGACAGCGTGACGCCGCGCAGGAGGGTCATCGTGCCCAGGGTCGCGATGAACGGGGCGACCTTGCCCCAGGACACCAGGGCGCCGTTGACCATGCCGAGCACGAGACCGAGCAGCAAACCCGCACCGGCCGACAGCACCATGCCGTGGCCCGCGGCCATGAGGCCGGCCGTGACCGCGCCCGTGAGGGCGAGGATGGCGCCGACCGAGAGGTCGATGCCGCCGGCAAGGATCACGAAGGTCATGCCGAAGGCGATCAGCGCGTTGATCGACACCTGGCGCAACACCGTCAGCAGGTTGCCCGTGGTGAGGAAGTCCGGGCTCATGATCGACAGCGCGATGAAGAGCAGGATCAGCCCGATCACGGAGCCGAGGCGTTGCAGGAGCGTCGTGGCGCGGCTCCAGTCGAGTTGGAGAGTCATGTCACTTGCCTCCGGTCGCGGCGGTCATCACGGATTCCTGGGTGGCGCCGTGGGCGTCGAGCAGGGCCGTCGCACGGCCCTCGTGCATGACCAGGATGCGGTCGCTCATCGCGAGCACCTCCGGCAGTTCCGAGGAAATCATGAGGATGGCCACGCCCTGCTCCGCGAGTTGATTGATGATGTGATAGATCTCGGCCTTGCCGCCGACGTCGACGCCGCGAGTGGGCTCGTCGAGGATGAGCACGCGAGGCTTCAACGCCAGCCACTTGGCCAGAACGACTTTCTGCTGGTTGCCGCCGGACAGGGCGCGAACATCGAGTTCCATGTCGCGCGTGCGGATCTTCAAGGCGTCGATCAGGCCGCGCGTCTGTTTCTTCTCGCCCGGGCGGTCGACCAGGCCCGCATGCGCAGGGACACGCGGAAGGCTGACGTTCTCGCGCAGGCTCATGCCGAGCACCAGCCCCTGTGCCTTTCGATCCTCGGTGACGAAACCGAAGCCGGAATGGATCGCTTCGTTGGGCGACTTCGGCGTCACCACCTTGCCATCGAGCGTGACCGTGCCTTCGCTGAGCTTGTCGAGGCCGAACAGGAGGCGCGCGAGTTCGGTGCGGCCCGCGCCTAGCAGGCCGGCCACGCCGAGCACTTCGCCCGAATGCAGGTCGAAGCTCACGTCCTTCACCATGCCACCGGTCACGTGTTCGACCTTCAGGCGCACCTCGCGGATGTTCGGCGTGCGCGACGGGAAGCGCGCGTCGAGCGTGCGCCCGACCATCATCTTCACCACCTCGTCGAAGGCCAGGCCGGGGACCGGGCGCGTGCCGACGAAGTGACCGTCGCGCAGCACCGAGATGCGATCGCACAGGGCGAAGATCTCTTCCATGCGGTGCGACACGTACACGATGCCCGTGCCCTGCGCGCGCAGGTCGCGGATGAGCTTGAACAGCGTGTTGGTCTCGTGTTCGGTCAGCGCCGCGGTGGGTTCGTCCATGATCAGCACGCGCGCGTTCTGGCCGAGCGCGCGGGCGATCTCGACCATCTGTTGCTGCCCGACGGACAAGCGTTCGATCAAGGTGCCGGGATCGAGACGCTCCATGCCCACGCGTGCCAGCCACTCCATCGCGCGCTTGGTCATCGCGCGATGGTCGAGCAGGCCGAAGCGCTGGATCTCGCGGCCCAGGAAGAGGTTGTCCGCGATGCTGAGCGCGGGGATCAGGTTGAGTTCCTGATGGATGATGGCGATGCCGTATTTCTCGGCATCCGCGGGCGTGGTGATCGACGCCGGCTTGCCGTCGACCTCGATGCTGCCGGAGTCCGGCGCGTAGATCCCGGTGAGGATCTTCATCAAGGTGGACTTGCCCGCGCCGTTCTCGCCCATCAGCGCATGCACTTCGCCCGGCAGCAATTCGAAGGCCACGCCTTCGAGCACCTTCACCGGACCGAAGGCCTTGTGGATGTCTTGCATCCTGACCAGGGGCGCGCTCATCAGAACGTGACGCCGGCGTGCAGGATCACATTCGCATAGGGCGAGGTCTCGCCGGTGCGAACCACGGCCACCGCATGCGCGGTCAACCGCTTGAGCTCGTCGTGCGACACCTCGTCGATCGCGAGGCCGTCGACGGCGAGGCGACGCGAGAGCGCGACGAGCGCGGGATTCCTTTCATGGATCTCGCGCGCCACGGTGACGCTTTCAACGGCGAGTTCCGCGTATATCGCATCGAATACCGCGGCGAAGGATGGGGTGCCCGGTAGCACCGCGAGGTCGATACAGGGCACGCCGGGGGGAACCGGCAGTCCGACGTCGGCGATCACCAGCGTGTCGGTATGACCCATTGCGGCAATGAGTCGGTTGAGTTCGGCGTGCAGCAGGCCGCTACGTCTCATCGATGTGCCTCCAGGAACGCCGCGAGTTCATCGGCGCGTGGCATGCCGTCCTGCGCGCCCAGGCGGGAAACGGCGATCGCCGCGGCGGCGCATGCCTTGCGCACCGCCATGTCGAGGCCTTCGGCCAGGTGCACTGCCAAAGCGGCGTTGAAGGTGTCGCCGGCGCCCGTGCTATCCACGGCGTCGACCTTGAAGCCCGGCTGGTGCCGCGGCTCGTCGTCCCTGTCACGGAACCACGCGCCGTCCTCGCCTCGGGTCAACACGACCGGGCAGGGCGCGCGGCGCATGAGCTCGCGGAAATCGGATTCGCCTTCCGCGCCGAGCACCGTGGCGAGCTCGTGCTGGTTCGGCGTGAGGAAGCGCACATGCGACAACCATTCGACCGGAAGACGCTGGGCGGGAGCGGGATTGAGAATGACCGGAGCGCCTTCTTCCCGTGCGATGCGCAAGGTGGCCTCGACCGCGTCCAGCGGAATTTCGAGCTGGACCAGCACCGCGTCGGCGCCGCGAATGAGTCCGCGCGCCGCCTCGACCTGCGCCGGGGTGACGCGCCCGTTGGCGGCGGGTACGACGACGATGTTGTTCTCGCCGCCGGCGACGGTGATCGACGCCGTGCCGCTGCCGATGCCATCGATGCGGGCGACGTGGCGGACATCGATGCCTTCGGCGACCAGGCCGTCGTAGAGTTGCTTGCCGAAGGCATCGTCGCCGACGCAGCCGACCATCGCCACCGAGGCACCGAGCCGCGCCGCGGCTACCGCCTGGTTCGCACCCTTGCCACCGGGGATCGTAAGGAACCGGTCGCCGGTGAGTGTCTCGCCCGGGCCTGGAAAGCGCGGCGCGAGGGTGACCAGGTCCATGTTGATGCTGCCGACGACGACGATTCGCGTCATGCTGGTTTGCTCCGGAGTAGGGATCGCGGAACGTCCGGTGTTCGCTGGTGGATGCGGGATGGCGCGCAAATATACGCCTTGCACGCGCATGTTGCTTTCATGCGCATGCTTTCCCTTACCGGGACAGGCCCTTGGCGTCGAGTTCGGCGAGGTAGGCAGGCCATGCCGTGTCGTAGGCCCGGCCGAGGTCGTAGAGCGTGTCCCAGCCGAAGATGCCCGTGGCGTGGCCGTCGTCGAAACGGATCAACACGCCGTAGTGGCCGGTGGGTTCGAGCGCGGTGATGCCCACGTTGCGCTTGCCGGATACCAGGATCTTCTGGCCGGGCCCATGGCCCTGCACCTCGGCACTGGGCGAGTTCACCCGCAGGTATTCACAGGGAAGACGGAAGCGTTCGCCGTTATCGAAAGCCACCTCGAGGATGCGCGAGGCCGAGTGCAGGACGATGTCGAGGGGGCGCGGGTGGGGCATGGGCCGATGGCCTTGGATGGAACAAAGGAGCCGAGCTTAAAGCTTCTTGCGGGAGAACCGGCTTTGGCGTGGGAGCCGACTTGTCGGCGATGCCTGCCTACGAAGGACAACCGACATGGTCGCGAGCACCCAATCGCCGCTGAAGCGGCTCCCACGCTTTCATCCACACTTTCAGGGCGCGCGGCCGAAACCGTCGCCCGTGCCCTGTTCCAGCGGCGGCGGGTCGCCGGCAACCGCCAGGAGGGCGGTCGCGTAGGCGTCTTCCATGCTCACCGTGGAGACTTCGTCCCAGGAGAAGAACGAGGGCTCGCGCAGCCACTCCGCGTCAGGGGTGATCTCCTGCATGTTGAAGCCTTCGTCTTCCACGCTGACCACGCGGCCGATGTAGCAGACTTCGGATTCGTCCTCGCTGTCGACGTGCACGCCGATGACCGGCGCATGCGCCGCCGCGGCCTGTACGACCTGGGCGATGTCGTCGAGGGGGAAGTCCGCCGGCGGTGTCGGGCGGATGCCCTTCATCGCGAGCGCCTTCTCGAGAAAGCCGGCGTGCTTGTCCGGCGCCTCGAATTCGGAGATGTCGCGGTGCCGCATGATGTACATGCCGTCATAGCTGACGCCGTCGCCGACGACCCAGAGCAGGAAGAACTCGCGGCCGACACCACCCACGTATCCGCAGAAGCTGCCGTGTTCGAGTTCGTCGCGCCATAGACGTACCAGCTGCTGGTTGTCCTGCGCTTCGCGCAGGTTCGCTCGCTGGCCGTTGGTTTTGAGATGAATAACCTTGCCCATATACGTCAATAGTTTAGCAGAGGGGGAAGCCCCCGATGTTCAGAGGATGTAACGGCTCAAATCCTCGTCCTGGACCAGGGAAGCCAGGTTTTTATCGACATAATCGGCGTCGATCACGTATTTTTCGCCGGACTTATCCGCCGCTTCGAAGGAGATCTTCTCCAGCAGGCGCTCCATGACCGTGTGCAGGCGGCGGGCCCCGATGTTTTCGGTCCGTTCGTTGACCTGGAAGGCCACGTCGGCCAAGCGGTCGATGCCCGTCTCGGTGAAGTCGAGGGTCACGCCCTCGGTATTGAGCAGTGCAACATATTGCTTGGTCAGGGCGTTGTTCGGCTCGCGCAGGATGCGCTTGAAGTCGTCGATCGAGAGCGCGCTCAGTTCCACCCGAATGGGCAGGCGGCCCTGCAATTCCGGGATCAGGTCCGACGGCTTGGCCAGCGAGAACGCACCGGAGGCAATGAACAGGATGTGGTCGGTCTTGATCGAGCCATACTTGGTCGAGACGGTGGAGCCCTCGACCAGCGGCAGCAGGTCGCGCTGCACGCCTTCGCGGCTGACACCGGCGCCGCCCCACTCCGAACGCTGGGCGACCTTGTCGATCTCGTCGATGAAGACGATGCCGTTCTGCTCGGCGCTGTCCACCGCGCGGCTGCGCAGTTCATCGTCGTTGAGCAGCTTGCCGGCCTCTTCCTCGACCAGGAGCGGACGTGCCTGGCGGATGCTCATCTTGCGCTTCTGCGACTTCTGCCCGCCGAGGTTCTGGAACATCTTGCCCAGCTGCTGGCTCATTTCCTCCATGCCCGGCGGCGTCATGATTTCCACGCCGACATTCATGGCGAAATCCAGCTCGATCTCGCGGTCATCGAGCGCGCCCTCGCGCAACTGCTTGCGCAGTTTCTGACGCGTATCGCTGTCGATCGCCGTAACGTTGCTGCCGGTGTCGTCCCAACCGGTGGCTTGCCGCCGCGGCAGCAGGACGTCGAGCAGGCGATCTTCGGCCGCATCCTCGGCCTGGCTACGTACGCGGGTCTTCGCGTGATCGCGCACCAGCTTGTACGAGATATCCGCCAGATCACGGATGATCGACTCCACATCCTTGCCGACATACCCCACTTCGGTGAACTTCGTCGCCTCGACCTTCACGAAGGGCGCGTTGGCGAGGGTGGCGAGGCGACGGGCGATTTCGGTCTTGCCGACGCCGGTCGGGCCGATCATGAGGATGTTCTTCGGCGTGACCTCGTCGCGCATGCCCGGTTCGAGCTGCATGCGTCGCCAGCGGTTACGCAAGGCGATGGCCACGGCGCGCTTGGCGTCGTGCTGGCCGACGATATAGCGGTCCAGTTCGTTGACGATCTCGCGGGGAGTCAGTTCGGACATCGGATCAGAGCTCTTCGATCGAATAGTTATGATTGGTATAGATGCAGATATCACCGGCGATCTTGAGCGCTTTTTCCACGATCATGCGCGCATCCAGCTCGGTATTCTCCATCAGGGCCAACGCGGCGGACTGGGCGTAGGGTCCACCCGAGCCGATGGCGATAAGCCCGTGCTCCGGCTCCAGCACGTCGCCATTGCCGGAGATCAGCAGCGATGCCTCCTTGTCGGCGACCGCCAGCATGGCTTCGAGGCGGCCCAGGCGGCGATCGGTGCGCCACTCCTTGGCCATCTCCACCGCCGAGCGGGTGAGGTTGCCGCCGTGCTTGACCAGCTTCTCCTCGAACAATTCGAACAAGGTGAAAGCGTCGGCCGTGGCGCCTGCGAACCCGGCCAGGACATCGCCCTTGCCGAGGCGGCGCACCTTGCGCGCGTTGGCCTTCATGACGGTATTGCCGAGGGTGACCTGTCCGTCACTGCCGATGACGACCTTGCCGTCGCGGCGGACGCAGACGATGGTCGTGGCATGCATCGGTTCCATAGTGCGTTCCTTGGGGGAGACGCCTGAGGTGGGGGCCGGCCGGGGGTGTCGCAAGTACGGGCGGGCCGGGGGCACCGGCCACGGGGACCTTCAGCCCTTCCGCTTCGCCCGTGGATGAGCCGCGTCGTACACCTTCGCCAGGTGCTGGAAATCCAGGTGGGTATAGATCTGGGTGGTGGCGATGTCGGCGTGGCCGAGCAATTCCTGGACCGAGCGAAGGTCGCCGGAGGATTCCAGCATGTGGCTGGCGAAGGTGTGCCGCAGCATGTGCGGATGCACGCGCTTGGCCTGGCCGCTGGACAGCTTGGCCAGGCGAAGTTGAATGGCGCGGGAGCCGATGGGCGCCCCGCCGCGACCCTTGAACACCGGCTGCTCCGGACCGGCTCCGCCGAGGGCGGCCAGGGCCCTCAGCGCGGCGACCGCGTATCTCCCCACCGGGAGGATACGTGTCTTGTTGCCCTTGCCGAGCACGCGCACCTGGCCGTCGTCGAGGTCGAGGTCGCCCCAGTGCAGGCCGCACAACTCCGACAGACGGAGGCCGCTGGAATAGAACAGTTCCAACATCGCCGTGTCGCGCGGCGCCAGGGTTCCGCCGAGGTTGGTTTCGACCAGTTCCTTCGCCTCGTCCGCATCGAGCACCTGGGGCAGCTTGCGGCGCACCTTCGGCCCGCGCACGCCGGCGGCCGGATCGTGGTCGAGCCTGCCTTCCCGGCTGAGGTAGCGGAACAGGCTGCGGCAGGCGGAGAGCAGTCGCTGGATGCTGTTCGGCTCCAGGCCCTTCGTCTCGCGTCCGTCCTTGCCGCGCAGGGGTCGATGCAAGCGCGCGATCATCGAGCGCATGCGGTCCGGCCCGAGGTGGTCGAAGCTGGCAAGGCCTTCGGCATCCATGAACTCGAGCAACTTGCCCAGGTCGCGCCGGTATGCCGACAGGGTATGCGCCGAGGGTGCGCGCTCGGCGGCGAAATGGCGCAGGAAGGCCTCGACGGCCTCGTGCGGGTTCACGCCGCCTTCCGGGCCCGTTCGATGGCCGAGCCGACGGTGGTCGAGATCATGTCGAGGAACAGCGTGCCCATGCCGGGGTGGAACCGGTCGGGATCGGCGCTGCCGATGGCGAGCAAGGCATCCTTGCCGATCCGCATGAGCGCGGCGGAACGGACGTCGGGTGCGGTATCGCCGAACAGGCGGTGCAGCTTGTCGGGCGCCAGGCGGCCGGCGACGGGATCGCCGTGTTCCAGGAACGAGGCGAACTCGGGTAGCCCCGAGGCACCGTGTGGCTCGCGTAGCAGCCAGGGCTCATCGGGAAGCCCCGCGAGGTCGCCGAAGAAGACCAGGCGCACCCGCTCGGACTGGAAATCCTCGGTCAGCCGGCGCACCACGTGCCTCACGGTGTCCTCGACGTCGCTGGCACCCAGCAGCGCGAGCATCAGGCTGTGCACGCGACGCATCAGCTTTTCGTTGTCGGCGGCGACCGCCGTCAACTCCTTGAGCCGTGTTTCCAGCTCGCCGTTCTTCTCGCGCAAGCCGCGCAACTGGTGCACGGCGAGCGAAGCGGCGGGACCGTTCGCGCTGGGCAACACCAGTTCGTTGGCGAGTTCGGGATAGCCGACGAGGAAGTCCGGATGCCGTCGCAGGTAGGACGCCACGGTGGCTGGCTTGATATCGCCGTCGATCGCGGTGTCGGTCATGTCGTTTCTTCCTCGAAGTGCTGCATGTGTCGCAGTGTGCCCCGTTCGCGCGCGAACGTCACACCTCGCCTTCGAAGACGAAGGCGGCGGGGCCGGTCATCCACAAGGTGTGGCCCGGGCCGTGCCACTCGATGGTCAGCGTGCCGCCGGGCAGTTCCACGCCGACGATGGGCGCGGCAAGGCCCAGGGATTGCGCCACGGCGGCGGCGGCGCAGGCTCCCGTGCCGCAGGCGCGGGTCCAGCCGCTGCCGCGTTCGTGCACGCGCAGGCGGATACGGTCCGGGCCCAGGCGCTGGGCGAAACCCACGTTCGCACCTTGCGGGAAGGCCGGATGGCTGGTGAGCAGCGGCCCGAGCGTGTCCACGCGCGGGTCGTTCACATCGTCCACGAACACCACGGCGTGCGGATTGCCCATGGAGACCGCGCCGAAGCTCACGTCTTCGCCATCGATCACCAGTGTATGGATGGCATGGGCGGGCCGGTCGAGCGGAATGGCGGATGGGGTGAAGTCCGGCTCGCCCATGTCGACCACCACCCTGCCCTCGTCGATCACGCGTACCGTGACCGGACCGGAGGGACTCTCCAGGCGAACGTCCGCGTCGCGCTCGATGGCGCCGTCGCGGTACAGCCACGCGGCCACGCAGCGGACGCCGTTGCCGCACTGCCCGGAAGGCGTGCCGTCGGCGTTCCAGATGCCGTAGTAATAGGCGCAGGAAGGATCGCGTGCGGGCTCGATGCTGATCAGCTGGTCGAAACCGATGCCCGTGTGCCGGTCGGCCAACGTGGCCACGCGCGCCGCGTTGGGCGTGCGTGGCGCATCTTCACGCCAGTCGACGATCACGAAGTCGTTGCCGATTCCATGCATCTTGGTGAAACGGGACGGCATCGCGGATTACTGGTGGATGACTGGATTGAACGGCGCGCGCGTGCTGCTGGCCGGCGGCGGAGCGAGCGACGTCGAGCTGGCGGCCGGGTGCGCGCCCGTCTGCGGCTTGGCGGTGGCCGAAGCGGCGGGCGGCGGTGGCATGAACAACGGCCCCTTCTGGCCGCAGCCCGACAGTGCGGCGACGGTGGAGGCGAGGGCAAGCGGCAAGATGAGTCGGCGCATGGGCGATTCCCCGGAAACGGAGGCCAGTATAGCCTCGGGTCCGCTCAAAGCAGCTTTTCGAAGCGGAAGGCGTCCGCGCCGTCGGCGTAGTACTTCGCGTATTCACCGATCCGCACATAGCCCAGCCGTTCGTAGAGACGGATGGCCACGGCGTTGTCCTTGCGCACTTCCAGGCGAAGCGACCGGCAACCGTGTCCGCGCGCCGCGTTTTCCGACGCGTGAATCAATGCGGAGCCCACGCCCTTGCCCTGGGCCTGCGGCGTGGTCGCGATGGAATACAGCCGTGCGACGGTCGTGCCCTTGCGGAAGAACACCACGGCCGTGCCGAGGAAGCGGCGATGGTTGGCGCTGGCGACGAGCACCAACGCGCTTTCGCTGTCGAGGTGCTTGCGATACTGGGCACGACTCAGGCGGTCCTGAGCGAAGCTCGATTCCTCGAGTGCGACCAGGTCGTCGAGATCGCTCACTTCGGCGCGACGGACGCGTACCGAGGCGGTGACCGGGGGTGGCTGCATGCGCTTTGGGGACTCCGGCGCGGGTGAAGGACGGCTCGCGGGCCGAGCGGGACGAAGCAAGCGCGGCACTGTAGACCTCGGGTCGGTACGGATCAATGACTTTTTCATGAATCCGTCCGGTCGTTCGTCGACGGTCCCGCTTGTGTGTCGCACCATCGCAGGCACACACTGCGGCACCGGCGAACGATCGGCCCCGGGCGGGGTCGAGTGAACGGAGTTGCCGTCTGTCGAGGTCTCATGAGCCGGCTCGTCATCGTCGTGGAGAAAGCCTCGGACTGGGGCTCGTATTACCCGTCCGCCGATGTCGTCACCGCCATGGATTACCTCCGTCAGCCGGTGGGTGGCGACGACGAGCGCACCCAGGTCATCAACCTGTGCCGCAACTACAAGTACCTGGGCACCGGCTATTACGTGTCGCTGCTGGCCGAGGCACGCGGGCACAAGGTGATTCCTTCCGTGCGCACCGTGAACGACCTGCGCCGCCGCTCGCTTTACGGCCTGGATATCGACGACCTCAACCAGAAGCTGGCCAAGTTCCTGCCGGCGGGCGGGCGTGACACCACCGACTTCGGCGTACTCGTCTACTTCGGCGAGACTTCCTACGGCGACCTGCAGGATCTTGCGAGGCAGGTGTTCGACATGTTCCCTTGCCCGCTGATGCGCATCGAGTTCGAGCGTGACCGGGTCTGGCAGGTCTCCGCGATCAAGGCGGTGGGCCTGCATACGCTGGACGACGCCCAGGAGGATTCCTTCGCCCTGGCACTGGAGAAGTTCTCGCGCAAGCTCTGGCGAAAGCCGCGCGTGCGTCGCCGCTTCCGTTACGACATCGCCATGCTGGTCGATCCGAACGAACAGATGCCGCCGTCGAACAAGAAGGCGTTGAAGCAGTTCGTCGAGGCCGGCAAGCACCTGGGCATGGAAGTCGATCCGATCGGCAAGAACGATTACCAACGGCTCGCCGAATACGACGGCCTCTTCATCCGCGAAACCACCGCCAGCGACAACCATACCTACCGCTTCGCCCATCGCGCGGAGAAGGAAGGCATGGTGGTGATGGACGATCCCACGTCGATCCTTCGCTGCACCAACAAGATCTTCCTGAACGACATGATGGTCTCGCGCAAGCTGGCCACGCCGATCACGGAGATCCTCTATCGCGACGACCCCAAGCGCCTGCGCGACCTGCACGAACGCCTGGGCCTGCCCATCGTGCTTAAGATCCCCGACGGCTCGTTCTCGCGCGGCGTGGTGAAGGTGGAAACCCGCGAGGCACTGGAGAAGGCCGCCGGCGAACTGTTCTCGCATAGCGCGCTGCTGATCGCGCAGGAATACCTCTACACGGAGTTCGACTGGCGCATCGGCGTGCTCAACCACGAGCCCTTGTACGCATGCCAGTACTTCATGTCGCGCGGCCACTGGCAGATCTACAACCACGGCGCCAAGGGCACGGCGAAATCCGGTGGCTTTCGCACCGTGCCCGTGCGGGACGCGCCCGCCGAGGTCGTGAAGCTGGCGCTCAAGGCCACGCAGACCATCGGCGACGGCCTCTACGGCGTGGACCTCAAGCAGGTCGGCGAGCGTCCGGTGGTGATCGAGGTCAACGACAATCCGTCGATCGACGCGGGTGTCGAGGACGCGTACCTCGGCGAGGACCTCTACCTGCGGATCATGCAGGAGTTCCTGCGCCGTCTCGAACTCAAGCGCCTGGGCATCCAGGCCTGATCCAGGGCATCAGCGGCGAAACAGAGCCATCAGCAGGGCCATCGGCAGGCTCGGCTTCATCGCCACCAGAACGCTCGCCGGGGCCAGCAGCAACCAGAAGGCGGGGGTCCAGCCCAGCGTTTCGCTATGCCCCGACAGCGGGGTCAGCAGGAGCAAGAGGGCGCCAGCGGCCAGCCAGCCCAGGGCGATGAGGGCGCGCAGGCGGCGCGGCGAGAGCGTGTCGTGCATGGCTTACTCCAGGCGTTGGACTGTCGATGGAGCGAGCCTGGGCCGCCGCCGTCTCAGGGATCGCGACCGGGGGACGACACGTTGTTAGAATCCTTCCGCCGGGCAGGGTGTTCCGGCGCTGTGCCAGGAGAATCCATGAGCGCTGAAGCGCACCGTTACGCCGTGTTCGGTCACCCGATCGCGCATTCGCTGTCCCCGGAGATCCACAAGGCCTTTGCCGCGCAACTCGGTATCCGCCTGAGCTACGAGACCATCGACGCCGCCCCTGGCGATTTCGACGCCGCCGTGCGCCGTTTCTTCGCCGATGGCGGGTTAGGCGCCAACGTGACCCTTCCCCACAAGGAAGCGGCCTTCGGCCTGGCCAGCGAGCACAGCGAGGCGGCCGCGCGCGTCGGTGCCGCCAACACCCTCACGGCCCTCGTGGGCGGCAAGCTGCATGCCCACAACACGGACGGTAGCGGCTTCGTCCGTGACATCACCGAGCGCCACTCGCTCGACCTGCGTGGCCACGATGCCCTCCTGCTGGGCGCCGGTGGCGCGGCCAAGGCCGTGGCCTGGGCCTTGCTCGACGCCGGCGTGCAGACCCTGACCATCGTCAATCGCACGCCGGAGCGCGCCGATCAGCTGGCCGACGCGATCGGCGATCCCGCGCGCTGCCATACGCGTTATTGGGGCGGCCTGGATGGCGAATGCTTCGACCTCGTCGTCAACGCCACCTCGATCGGCGTCACCGGCGGCTCGTTCGACCTGCCGATGTCGATCCTGCAGGACCATTCCACCTGCTACGACCTTTGCTACGGTGTCGCGGCGGCCAGCTTCAAGAGCTGGGCCATTGCCGCGGGCGCCCGTTACTTCCGCGACGGCCTGGGCATGCTCGTGGAGCAGGCGGCCGATGCCTTCGAGCGCTGGCACGGCACGCGTCCCGACACCGATCCGGTCTACAACGCGTTGCGGCAGCGCTTCTGAGTCCAGCGAGTCCCGCTACGCACGCTCAAGGCGCATCCGCGCTCGTCACACTGACCGGGCAGTGATACGTGGCGCGGTAGTCGTAGCGCTGTTTCGTACCGGCGCCATCCGCCATGGCGACCGGCGTCGCCAAGACCAATTGAATGGTGTCCACCGTCGGTGCGCTGCATTTCTGCCGTGCCATGGCGACACAGGGTTGTTCGCTCAGCGCGTCTTCCGTGCAGGACACCGCGATGGGTGCCACCGGCGGCGCGACGGCGACCGGCGCGGTCGTGGAAGCGCAGCCCGCGAGCAGCGCCAGCGCGGGCCCAAGGAAGCGGATTCGGTAACGCATCGGATCCTCCATGCAGGTGGAGCCTGCGCCGGCCGGATGACCGGCTTGTTTCAGCGCGTCAGCTGGCGCGCCCCAACGAAACGATTACGGAGCCGCGACTGTACCCACCGGAAGGATGGACGTCCAAATGTTTCAGTCGTAACGGTTGCCAATTCGGTCACGCTTCGGGGGGCAGTCAAACATCCGTCATACCGGAGTAAGCAGGGTTACATGCGCGGGCCACAATCTCGCGGGCTCTTGCCTCCGATGGATCGTCCCCGATGACGCGTGTTCGCATTTCCTTTCGTCGTACCGCCCTTGCCGCCGCGCTCGCCCTGTCGCTGCACGCCGGGCTCGCACATGCCACCGCGGGTGACGACGAAAAGGCCGCCGCGACGGACGCCCGTGACAATCCGAAACAACTGGACGCCATTTCGGTGATCGCACCGGGCGAAACGCGACAGATCCAGAGCATCGGCGTCGAGGAGATCGTGCGCCAGCAGACCCCCGGCAGCAGCGCCCTGAAGGCGCTGGACAAGCTGCCCGGCGTGCAATTTCAATCGGCCGACCCGTGGGGCGCCTACGAGTGGTCCACCCAGATCACCCTGCATGGCTTCGACCAGTCCCGCCTGGGTTTCACCCTCGACGGCATCCCGCTCGGCACGATGGGCTACGGCGTGACCGATGGCCTCCAGGTCACCCGCGCCATCACGTCGGAAAATCTCGCCACGGTCGAGCTGGCGCAAGGCGCCGGCGCGTTGGGTACGGCCTCCAACACCAATCTCGGCGGCACCGTGCAGTTCTTCTCGGCCGATCCGGACGCCAAGCCGGGCGTGCGCTTCAACCAGGTCATGGGTTCCGACTCGACCAGCCGCACCTATGTGCGCGCGGACAGCGGCGATCACGGCGGCTTCTCCATGTACGTGTCGTTCGCGCATGCCGACACGGACAAATGGAAGGGTTTCGGCGACCAGAATTCCAACCAGGCCAACCTCAAGGCCGTGTACCAGTGGGGCGACGGCAACCGCATAAGCCTGTTCGCGGACGGCAGCAAGCGCAAGGAATACGACTACATGGACCTGTCCCTGACCAGCCAGCGCGCGCTGGGCTGGGACTGGGATTACCTGCAGCCGGACTGGAATACCGCCGTCGGCATCGCCAACGCGCTGAACGGCAAGGGCCAATACCCCGCGCTGCTCAACGCGCTGCCGGCCGATTACGGCAAGGGTGACGCGACGTATTACGCCGGCGGCGGCATTCGCCGCGATGGCCTGGCGGGCCTGTCGGGTTCGTTCAACCTCGGCGGTGCCACCCTCGACGCCACGGGCTATTACCACGCCGATCGCGGCGAAGGCCAGTGGGCCACGCCCTACCAGGCTTCGTCGCCCACCGTGCCGCTTTCCATGCGCACCACCGACTACGGCCTGGACCGCTACGGCCTCACCTCCGCCCTGAAGTTCAGCCTGGCCAACCACGACATCGAGCTGGGCGTGTGGGGCGAGAACGCCAATACGAACCAGGAACGCAACTTCTTCACGCTGGACGGCCAGTACACCGCCCTCTATACCTTCTACAACGACCAGCAGCCGTTCCTTCGCGCGTTCCTGCAGCACTACGAAACCAAGACCCGCATGGCTTACGCGGAAGACACCGTCCACTTGCTCGACGACCGGCTCACCGTGAACTTCGGCGCGAAGTCGCTGCGCGTGACCACGGACGCCACGTCCCTCGTGCCGACGACCTCGTTTGCCCAGGGTGAGATGAAAGCGAGCAAGGGCTTCCTGCCGCAGGCGGGCGTCGACTATCGCCTGGACGAGAACCAGGACATCTACGGTTCCTATGCGAAGAACCTGTCCGCCTTCGGCATCACGCCCTTCAGCACCTCGCAAACGGCGTTCGATGCGGCGAAGAGCCGCCTGAAGCCCGAGGAATCGCAGACCTGGCAGGTCGGCTACCGCGCGCACGGCGAAACCTTCGAGGCGTCGCTCGGCCTGTTCTACACGCGCTTCGAAAATCGCCTGCTGGTGACCACGCCCTGCCCGGCCGTCGTCACCTGCGCGTCCTCGTTGAACAACGTGGGCGACGTGAAGAGCCGCGGTGCTGACCTCGCCTTCATCTGGAAGCCGGTGCGCGGATTCACCTGGCTCAACTCGTTGTCCTACAACAAGTCGCAGTACCAGGACGACTACCAGAACGCCGGCACGGTACCCACCGCCGACAAGTACGTCGTCGGCGTGCCGAAGACGATGTTCTCCACCTCGCTGAGCTACGAGATGGCCGGTTGGCGGGCCAACCTGGAAGGCAAGTACACCGGCCGCCGCTACATCACCTATACCAACGACTCATCGGTGCCTTCCTACTGGGTGGCGGACGCGGGCATCGCGTACGACTTCGGCGCCGTCTCGGCGTTCAAGGGCCTCAGCGTCGGCTTGAACGTCACCAACCTGTTCGACAAGCACTATTTCGCCTCGACCGGCACCAATGGCTACGTGGCCTCCGACCCGCAGGGCTACAACCAGACCCTGATGGCCGGGGCACCACGCCAGTACTTTGTGAACCTCAACGCCCAGTTCTGACCGGTCAGACGAGGAAGACCACGACGAGGGCCAGCGCGATTGTCACGATGTCCTCGATGATCGCGCCGGGGAGATCCTTATGGAATTTGGCGGCCATCCACGCGCGGGCCGCCGAACCGCCGTAGGTACCAAGTACCGCACCGATGATGCCTGCGATCAGGCCACCGACGAGGCTCTCGTCGGTGGCACCGATACAAGCGCCGCTCAGCGCGCCCGTGATGACCCGGGTGCCGAACTGCAAGGGAATCTTGCGGCTGGGGGTGGTGGGCAGCTTGTCGGCCACCAGCTCCCCAAGGGCGGCGATGCCGAATATCCATGGTGTCCAGGCATAGCCCATGAACGCGAGCGGTGTGCCGGTCAGATGCAGGTCGCCGAAGCGGGCAGCGAAGGCAACGGCCGCAGGGGCGAGCATGGCGCGATAGCCGGCGACGATACCGATGAGCAAGGCGAGAAACAGGATCATGGCGCATTCCTTTCCCGGATGGTGGCTGCATTAGGCGGGATGCGAATCCCCGATGCAATCGTTCTTCCGGTGTAGGAGCCACATGCCGTGCATTTGGTGGTAGCGGAATCCGGAGTGGGTCCAGGCTGCTGAAAGAGCGGGCCGGTCGTTGCGACCGGCCCGCTTCAGATCCTTACAGTGCAGGGCTCACGCGCCTCCCACCCTGGAAGCGGTTGGCCAGGACGCTAGCCTGTGTGCCGAGGACAAGGGGCGTGCCCCAGGCGTCAGCCACCTTGAACGAGGTGAAGCCCGAACCGGTGCCCTGCCAATCGAGCACGCGGTTATTGGCGTTGCGCCAGAGCAGGTCCGCGATGCCATCGCCGTCGAAATCGGCGATGCTCGCCAGCGTGTATCCTGCCGGGATCGCGCGGTTGCGCTGGGCGATCACGCGGAACCCGTCGAGCGTCCACCAGCTGAGCTGCGCGTTCGCGGTGTCGGTCCAGACCAGGTCGGTCGTTCCGTTGCCGTCGATGTCGCCCACGCCATAGAGCGTGGCACCCGCCGGACGAGCGGGCAGCGCATGGGTGACAAAGGCGCCCTGCTGGTTGTCGATCCACAGCGTGACCCCCGTGTTGTCGGCACTGGTCCATACGAAATCCGTGTAGCCGTCGCCATTGGCATCGGCGATGGTCGGCGTCGCGCCGGGCACGCCCGGGATAGGCCGGGACGTACCCGTGACGATGATGTCGTTCTGCGTGACCGGATCGAGATCCAGCGCCCACCAGATGATCTGAGAGGTGGCCGTGTCGAACCAGATGAGCTTCTGCCGGCCGCTGGCATCATGGACGCCGACGCCGAGCAGCTTATAGGTAGCGGGCACGGAGTGGCTGACCACGAACGTGAAGTACCCGCCGGTACCGGTCGACACCCAGATGTTCAGCCGGCGATCACTGCCTTGCAGCACCAGTTCGCCTGATTTCAGTGACAGCGCGTTCAACCCCGGGATGAGGTCGCCCGCGGTGACGACCGTGAGGCTGGGATCGATCGCCTGCGTGTAGTCGTACAGGCTGACCGCGCCCTTCATCGCCACCGAGTGCAGCATGCCTTCGGAAGGATCGACATAGGCGAAGTCGCTGTAGCCGTCGTTGGTGAACAAGTTGTTGAGCGAGAGGAAGTCCGACGACGCTGCGTATCCGCGCTTGGCCGGTGCGCTCCAGTTGACCACGGCATCGACCAGGTTGGACGCGTTGATCGTCCCCAGGCCCGTCGCCATGCTGTAGCCGACATTGGTCTTCCACGCCGGAACGAGTGAGTTAGTGGTGGGATCGCCACCCTCGACGATACCGACGATGTTGTTGAGCTTCTTGCCGGTATCGCAGTTGAGCGAGCCCGTGCCGCACGGCTGGACGATGTCGCCCTCGGTGACGTTGTTGAACACGCAATCGGAGCTGATGGTCACGCCATTGCTCGCATTGCACGCCGTGAGCGTCTTCGTATTGGGTGAACCGACCGTACCGAACTGACGCGCGGCCACGCCGTAGAACGCCGGCAATACGTTACCGCTGCGGTCGCCGCTGGCCTGATTGATCAGCGTCTGCACACCCGCCATCGCCGGCGCGGCGAACGAGGTGCCACCTGCCGAGTTGGCGAACACGCTGTCCGGATTGTTGAAGTCGCACGCCGTGCCGCCGTTCGTCTCGTCGGACATGCAGAACACCAGGGCATGACCGAAGATGCCGTTGGCGGAGAACAACGACACGTCGGGCAGCATGCGCGCGGTGTGGTTGGTCGAACCGCTGATACCGATCTGCGCCAGGGGCTGGGTGAACTGGCCGCTGGGACCGCCGCCACCGCCGCCGACCTGGAGGAAGTCCTGTCCGCGGCCGACATCGTCGTTACACGCCGTGATGCCGTCGTTGTAGCCGAGCAGGGTGTACAGGTGGCTGCTCGCGCAGCTGTTGTTCCAGGTCATTTCCGGGATATAGCTGATCGCGGACTGGTAATACGGCAGATTGGAGTCCGTCCAGTACGTCGACAGCTGGCCACGATCGTTGAAGTCCGTGCCACCCACGGCCACGGCGGAAGGCGAGGACGCCAGTCCATTCACTGCCGCACCCGACGTGGACCAGAACAACGCTCCCTGGTCGCATTGCGTCGAGCCGCCGTCACCGGACGATACAAACACCGTCACGCCCTCGGCGGCCGCCGAGGACCAAAGGACATCGGCGACGAACGCATCGCTCGGATCCTGCGATTCGCAGGCGCCGTAGCTCAGGCTCCACACCGGAGGCGGCAGGCCGCCGTCGGGACCGCCATCGAGCAGGCGTGCCGCCGCCTGGAACGGACCGAACGTGGAACCGCTGTCCGCGCAGGACGCCAGCACGATGTCGGCGTCCGGTGCCGCGGCGCCAGCCCACTCGGCGTCGAGCGCGGCCTCGCCCTCATCGCCGTTCAGGCCGGGATCGGTACAAGCCTCGCCACCAGAAAGCGGATGGAGGATGCTGAAACTGCCCTTGGCGTCGGCAGGAAGGAAGGCGTTGCGGAACCGCGCGACATCGTCAGGCACGACGTTCGTGCGCTCCAGGACGACGACGGTCTGGCCTGTACCACGCACCGTGTCGCGCCGCTCCCACAACGGCTTCACGTTGTAGACCTGGTTGAAATCGGCCGGCACCATGTCATACGTGGTATTCGGATCGATCGTGCCCGGCGGAACGGTGAATGACGGCTTCGCCGCGTTCGCCGTGCTCCACTTGCCGCGTTTGCGATCGAACGTGCTGCGGGCCACCGCGGTGTGCTGCGGTTTCGGGAAGAAGTTATGCAACGACACGCCCTTTATCACCGGGGCCAGCGAAGCGGGCACCTTCGTCGCGGAGCTGTTGGCGAAGTGCCGCTCACCATCGACGGTGTAGCGATGCAGCTGCGTACCGAAGGCTTTCGACACGGCGGCGGCCGGTCCGGAGAACGTGACGCGCATGCGGTCGCGCGAGATGTTGGAAACCGTCAGGCCCTGGGAATGCAGCCATTGCTCGACGGTCTTCACGTCTTGCAGCGAGGGCCCGAAACGCTCGCCGAGTTCCGTGGCGGTCAGCCAATGATGGAAGTCCGGTGACGCAGGATTGTTAAGGCTCGACAGATAGGAGCGGAAAGCCTTCTCGCGGTCGTCGTCCCGCTTCAGTACCAGTGTGATGTCACCGACCGGCTCTCCCGCCGACATCGCGCCGGCATCGTAGCGTGCGATCGTCTGGTTCGGGGCCGTGCCCGGCAGGGCGAAGGTCGAGGTGTTCTCGACGGTTTTCGTGATACGTACGGTGGCTTGCGGTTGCAACGATCGGGTCGCTTGCTGCAGATCCGTTGCGGCCGAAGGTAACGACAGGGCACAGCCCGTCGTCAGGCTCGCGAGCGCGAGCCAGGTGTGATACCTGCGTAACATCGTGTTGACTCCCTTAGCGTGAGTGATGTTTCCCCACCGAACTCCCCTGCTGAAGGCTTTCCCCCTAAACGCCGCAAACCAGGGCGATCAGTCCGGTCAACGTAAACCCGCAATGGCGATGGTGAACATGACAAGGTTCACATTTGGCCGTCCAAACGACCCGATATCCGAAGCGACATGGAGGGCGTCATGCCATGCGTCCGCGTATGGCTGCGAGCTTCACGGAAGTTCTTGCGGATCGACCGCCATGGATTTGCAACAATCGGGCGGGAAGATGTGACGCCCGCTGGGGTCGGCCACAGGGGGTCGGCCTGGTTGCGGGTCGTTCTCCCGGATTTCCCCATGTCCAAGTTCAACCTGGCCGCGCTTCCCCGCCGCGTGGTCATCCTGGCCGGCGCCGTTGTCGTGGCCCTCGCCGGGGCCGCGGCGTTCGCGACGCTGCGCATGCACCGTGTCGACGCGGGAATGGCGGCCGATGGCTCATCCTCGGCGCAGACCGAATCCGGCGACGCCGGTGCGTCGGGCGTCGATATCCTGCTCGGCCTCGCTCGTCAGGCCACGCGCGAGGGCCGGCTGGTGGCGCCACAAGGCAATAACGCCTACGAGTATTACCTCAGCGTCATCCAGCTGGACCCGCAGAACGCGACGGCGCTGGATGCCTTGCGCGAGACCCTGCCGTTCGCCTCACAGGAAATCGAGCGGCAGATCAACAGGCGCCAACTGGAGGAAGCGCGCCGCGAGATCGCGCTGCTGCGCGACTTCGATCCGACGAACTACACCCTGATCATTCTCGGTGCGAAGCTCGACGCGCAGCAGCAGGTCGTTACCGCGGAAGATGAGGCGAAGGCCGACGCGATGCGTCGGCGTAATGGCTAGTCGAATTCATTCACCGGAGGGGGAATCCCGGCGATAGTCGTCGGCGCGCCGGCATTGGCGCGCCCCTTTCACAGGCAAGGAGCCTGATCATGAAAAAACCCCTTCGTTCCCTCGTGCTCGCCCTGTTGGTGACCGCCCCCATCGCTGTGAGCGCCCAGGGCCCCCAAGGTATCCCGCTGCACTGCAGCATCACGCGTACGCAAACGTTCGAAAGGTTTATTGCGACCAAGCCGACGCCGGAGCAGTTCCGCGCGGCCTATGGCTGCATTCAGCTGCAGCTGCCCAACAGCTTCTCCACCCACGAGCGGCGGGTGGACAACAGCCGATACTTCGCCCTACTCGACGAGCAGGGCCGCATCGTGGGTGGCCGCTTCGGCTAAGCCCCGGCAGCGACGGGCGCCGGGCAGGGCGTCCATTCAGGACCCGGTTCATGTTTCGTGGCGGACCGTGCGGCGATAATCGCAGCTCCACCCGGCAAGGAGCCCCGCATGAATCGCCTCGTTCCCATCTTTTTCCTGCTCGTTCTCGGCGGTGCCGCCCTCAGCGCGTGCCAGACCGCACCGGCCGCCCAGCCCCGGCCCGTCGCCGGCTTCGTCACCGACATGAAGGCCTTCGATGCCTTCATCGCGACGAAACCGACGCCAGAGCAATTCCGCGCGGCCTATCCAGACGTCCTCCTGGTTACCCCCGACATGATGTCCACCCGGGAAATGCGTCAGAACAACAGCCGCTACTTCCCGAAACTCGACGCCGATGGGCGCATCGTGGGCGGGTCGTTCATGTAAGTACAATGGCCTCATGTACAACCCCATCCGGCCCTTCAAGGGCATCCTTCCGCGCCTTGGCGCCCGCGTCTACGTCGATGCCGCCGCCACGGTGATCGGCGATGTCGAACTGGCCGACGACGTGTCGATCTGGCCGGGCGCCGTCGCACGTGGCGATGTGCATCACATCCGCATCGGCGCCCGCAGCAACCTCCAGGATGGCGCCATCATCCACGTGACTCACGACGGGCCCTACAGCCCCGGTGGATTTCCGACGATCATCGGCGCCGATGTCACCATTGGCCATGGCGCGGTCATCCACGCCTGCACCATCGAGGACGGCTGCCTGATCGGCATGCATGCCACCGTGCTGGACGGCGCGGTGGTGAAGAAGAACGGGTTCGTGGGTGCCGGCGCGCTGATCCCCCCGGGCAAGGTGGTGGGCGAACGCGAGCTGTGGCTGGGAAATCCGGCAAGAATGGTGCGCGTGCTCAGCGATTCGCAGGTCGAGCAGTTGTACTACTCGGCGGCCAACTACGTCCGTCTCAAGGACGATTACCTCGCTTGAGCCGGTAGCCGGCCCGCCCCAGGGCCGCCGCGTCGCGATGCCGCTTGATTTGGGCCGGCCACGGCACCACGCTGGGTGCCTGAAAGGAGACCCGATGGACACCAGCACCAACCCTCTTCTCGATCCGAACGGCTTGCCGGCTTTCTCGGCGATCCGGCCGGAGCACGTCGAACCGGCCATCGACACCTTGATCGCCGAGCAGCGCTCCGCCATCGAGCGGATCGCGGCACCCGGCGGCGTCCGTGACTTCGAGCACGTGATCCTCACCCAGGAGCGCCTCGACCAGACCATGGCGCGCGCCTGGGCGCCGGTGAGCCACCTGCATTCGGTGGCCGATTCCGAGGCGCTGCGCAAGGTTCATGGCGCCGCCGAGGAAAAGCTCACGGATCACGGGATCGAGGTGGGCCAGAACCGCGATCTCTATGCCGCCGTGCAAGCGGTGGCCGATCGCCCCGACTTCGCCGCCCTTCCCGTCGCCGGCCGCGCCGCGGTCGAGCATGCGTTGCGCGATTTCCGCCTGTCCGGCGTGGCTCTGGAAGAGCCGGCGCGCAGCCGCTTCCGCGAAATCGGCGTCGAACTGTCCAAGCTCACGACCGAATTCTCCAACGCGGTGCTCGACGCCAGCGAAGCCTGGCACAAGCACATCACCGACGAGCGCGACCTGGCCGGCATTCCCGCGTCGGGTCGTGCCGTTCTCCGCGAATATGCGCGCGAGGAAAAACTCGACGGCTTCCTGGTCACGCTCAAGCAGCCGAGCGTGCAGGCCGTGCTCACCTACGCGGAAAATCGCGACTTGCGCGAGGCGGTCTACTACGCCTACCAGACCCGCGCATCCGACCAGGGTCCTGACAAGGGCAAGTTCGACAATTCGGCGCGCATCGAGAAGATCGTCGCGCTGCGGCACGAGGCAGCCCAGCTGCTGGGCTTCGCCAATGCGGCCGAGGAATCGCTGGCCACGAAGATGGCGACCTCTCCCGACAGCGTGCTCTCGTTCCTGCGCGATCTCGCCGCTCGCGCGAAGCCGGTGGCGCGCAAGGAACTCGACGAGCTGCGCCACTTCGCCACCGAGGAACTGAAGATCGACAACCTCGAGCCCTGGGATGTCGCCTTCGCCGCCGAGCGCCTGCGGCAGCAGCGCTATGCCATCGACGAGGAACAGATCAAGCCGTATTTCCCCGCCTCGGCCGCCATCGACGGTCTTTTCATGGTGGTCGAGCGCCTCTATGGCGTCCGTTTCGCTCCCCGTGACGATGTCGACACCTGGCACAAGGACGTGAAGTACTACGACCTGAAGAACGCCGACGGCACGATTTTCGCCGGTGCCTACCTCGACCTGTATGCCCGCTCGGGCAAGCGCGGTGGCGCGTGGATGGACGTGTGCGCCTCGCGTTTCCGCGACGGCGAGCAGCTCCAGTTGCCCATCGCCTTCCTCACCTGCAATTTCCCGCCGCCCACCGACGGTGCGCCCGCGTTGCTTACGCACGACGATGTACTGACCCTGTTCCACGAATTCGGCCACGGCCTGCATCACATGTTGACCGAGGTGGATATCCCGTCCGTCGGCGGCATCGACGGCGTGGAATGGGATGCCGTGGAACTGCCCAGCCAGTTCATGGAGAACTTCGCCTGGGACCGGGAAGCCTTGCGTTCGTTCGCCAGGCACTATGAAACGGGGGAGCCTCTCCCGGACGACCTCTACCAGCGCATGCTCGATGCGCGGCACTTCCATGCGGGCCTGTTCCTCGTCCGCCAGCTGGAGTTCGCCCTGTTCGACTTCCGCCTGCACCTGGAATACGACCCGTCCCTGGGCGCCCGCCCGCTCGATGTACTGGAAGAGGTTCGCCGTGAGGTCGCCGTGCTCCATCCGCCGGCCTGGCAGCGCTTCCCGCATGCCTTCACGCACATCTTCGCCGGGGGATATTCGGCCGGTTATTACAGCTACCTCTGGGCGGAGGTACTTTCCGCGGATGCCTTCGAGGCCTTCGAGGAGGCGGGCGTGCTCGACCGCGCCACGGGCGAGCGTTTCCGCAAGGAAGTGCTGGCGGTAGGGGCGACCCGGCCGGCGCTGGATTCCTTCAGGGCCTTCCGCGGCCGCGAGCCCCGCCCGGATGCGTTGCTGAAAAGCTACGGTCTGGCCTGAGCCCTGCTTGCCCGCGCGGCGCCCAGGCGCCGCGCGGCTTTCCTTTACAATGGCGCCATGAAGATCGCGTCATGGAACGTCAACTCCCTCAAGGTCCGCCTGCCCCACCTCCAGCAATGGCTGGCCGAGGTGCAGCCCGACATCGTCGCGTTGCAGGAAACCAAGCTCACCGACGACAAGTTTCCCGTCGACGAGATCGCGGCCATGGGCTATCGCGCCGTGTTTTCCGGGCAGAAGACCTATAACGGCGTCGCCATCCTCGCCAAGGACGACATCGGCGATGTCGTGACCGATATCGCCGGCCTCGACGACCCGCAGCGGCGCATCCTCGCCGCGACCGTGGGCGACGTTCGCGTGGTGAACCTCTACGTCGTCAATGGCAAGGCGCTCGGTGACGAAAAGTACACCTACAAGCTGCACTGGCTGGCGCGCGTGCGCGACTTCCTTGAAACCGAGATCGCCCGGCATCCGAAACTCGTGGTGCTCGGCGACTTCAACATCTGCCGCGACGACCGCGACGTCTACGACCCGGTCGCCTGGGGCGAGGACATCTTCTGTTCCCCACCCGAGCGCGCCGCCTTGCAGGCCCTGCTCGACGTGGGTCTTCATGACAGTTTCCGGCTTTTCACCGAAGATGCCGGCATCTTCAGCTGGTGGGACTATCGCCAGGCCGCGTTCCGCCGCAACATGGGACTGCGGATCGACCTCATCTTGATCAGCGATGCGCTCAAATCCGTCGCGACCTCGTCGATCATCGACAAGGCGCCGCGTAAGTGGGAGCAGCCGTCCGACCACGCGCCCGTCGCGTTGGAGTTGAACCTTTGAATACACCGAAGTCCGAATGGCCAAGCTCTCTCGACGACCGGGAGCTCGAAGAACTCGATACCTACCTGCGCGCGCACGGTAGCGACGGCGATCTCATGCTCGATGGCGTGCATGGCTTGCTTTCGGCCGTGGCGATCGGTCCCCTCGAGGTGAAACCCGAGGAGTGGCTGCATGAGGTCCTGCACGATGCGTTCGAGGATGAGAACGAAGGCAACCGGGTGCTGGAGTTGCTCGCCAAGCTCAACGACTCGATCAGCGCGGAACTCGACGTGGATGCTTACGAGCCTATCCTCGGCGAGATCGACACCGAGGAAGGTCCGCTGCTTTCGGCGGCCGGCTGGTGCGAAGGTTTCAGCCGCGGCATCGACATGCGCGCCCAGCTGTGGGAGACGCGGCTCGCGGAGGACCCCACCTTGATGCAACTGCTCGGCCCCATCATGGCGCTGGCGGTGGACGAGGGCGTGCTCCAGGCCGACGCCGAATTCGAGAAGCTCACCGACGACGAATACGACGAATGCCTGGGCCAGCTGCCCGAGGTGCTCAACGCCGTGGGCGATTACTGGCGCGAAACCCCACCGACGGAGGCCGAGCTCCAGGCCCTCACCCGCCCGCGCGTGGAAGGCGAGGACGGCCCGCCGAGGCAGCGTTCGGGCCACTGGGTGCACTGAGGCTACCGTTTCGCGAAACGCATCGTTCACGCCGCGCATCTTGGCGGCGGGCACCGCAACCGGCATCTTGGCGATAACCAAGGAGCCAGCCATGACCCATCGCCACATCACCCGCCGCGTTCGCGGCATGGATACCGCCGACGGCGCGGGCGTGAAGCTCAAGCGCGTCATCGGCCAGCCCGCCCTCGACATGCTTGACCCGTTCCTGCTGCTCGACGAATTCCGCTCGGACCAGGCCGGTGACTACATCGAAGGCTTCCCCGAGCATCCCCATCGTGGTTTCGAGACGGTGACCTACATGCTTGCCGGTCGCATGCAGCACGGCGACAACCACGGCAATCGCGGTGACCTCGGCCCTGGCAGCGTCCAGTGGATGACGGCCGGCCGTGGCATCCTGCATTCGGAAATGCCGCAGCAGGAAGAAGGCCTGATGTGGGGCTTCCAACTGTGGGTGAACCTGCCTGCGGCCGACAAGATGGTGGCGCCGCGTTACCAGGACATCTCCCCCACGGAGATCCCGGTCGTGCAGCCCGCCGAAGGCGTGACCGTACGCGTCGTCGCGGGCGACATCGCCGGCGGGAAAGGCCCGGTCTCCGGCATAAGTACCGATCCGATCTATCTCGATATCGCACTCGATGCGGGCGCACGCCTGGAACTCGACGTGCCCGAAGGCCATAGCGCGTTCGCTTACGTCTTCGACGGCACGGCGGCGACCGTGGCCGGCGAGACGTTGGCGCGCAGCGAGTTGGCCGTGCTTTCGAAAGGCGACAAGGTCAGCTTCGCCGCGGAAGGACACGCCCGGGTCCTGTTCGTCGCCGGCCGTCCGCTCGCCGAGCCGGTCGCGCGTTACGGCCCGTTCGTCATGAACACGCCGGCGCAGATCCACGAAGCGATCGCCGACTTCCGCGCGGGCAAGTTCTGAGGTGAGAACGGCATAACGGGGAGGCGGCGGTTGTCAGGTTCGCCCTCGCCGCCGTACCCTGCCGGGCATGTCCAGACAAAAGCATGCCTTCCTCTTCGATCTCGACGGCACCCTCGTCGATAGCGTCTACCAGCACGTCCTCGCATGGAAGGAATCGCTCGACATGGAGGGGATCGACCTTTCCGTGTGGCGAATCCACCGCAAGATCGGGATGAGCGGTGGCCTGTTCACCGATATCCTGCTGCGCGAGACGCAGACCGAGATCACGCCGGACCGGATCGACCGCCTGCGCCGCAATCACGCAGCCGCCTACGGCAGGCTGGCCGAGGCCGGTGTGGTGAAGCCGCTGCCCGGCGCGGTCGAACTGCTGGCATGGCTCACGGACGCGAAGATTCCCTGGGCCATCGCCACCAGCGGGCGCATGGAGACGGCGGCGCACAATATCGCGGCCCTCGGCGTCGACCCCAACAAGGTACCGGTGGTGACCCGCGACCAGGTTCGCCACGCGAAGCCCGATCCGGATCTCTTCGTTACCGCGGCCGAGCGATTGGGGACGGACATCCGCGACGCCATGGTCATTGGCGATGCGATCTGGGATATGCTCGCCGCCCAGCGAGCCAGGGCACTGGGAATCGGCCTGCTTTCCGGAGGCTACGGCGAGAACGAACTCGAACGGGCGGGCGCCTACCGCGTGTTCGAGGACCCGGCCGACCTGCTCCGGCACATCGATGAAGTCGCAGCGCGAAGCTGAACGGATTCAATAAGTTCCCCGAGGCGTTTAGGCGCCGGACGGGAAAGGGTTCGTAGGATCGCACCCATACGCGTCGCGAGGACTTCACTGCACATGCGCTTTTTGCTCACCGTCATACCGCTCACGGCCGCGTTCATCATCGCGGCGTGCTCCCATTCTGAACCCGCTGCCCCCGAGGCGTCGCCCACGGCGGCCGTAACGACCGCGTCACCGGCACCGGGCAAGACGGCGCCGGCAAACCCGGCGCTCGGCTCGCCTGAATGGCTGGCCTGGGTCGACAAGACGCTGGCGGTCAGTGACGACGGACACGGGCCCGCGCCCGGTTCCGACGAGTGGAACCGGGCGGTGAATACGAAGCTTGGACAGGAAGCCCCTCAGGCGTCGCCGGGCTCGGCCGAGTGGCAACAGGCGGTCGACGCGCTGCTGCGCACTCGCGTCGCGACGCACTAGAGCATCGCCGACAGGGTCGGCTCCCACCGGGTGGCCTTCCTACCGGACTGTCCGGGTTTTCCCGCCAGCTGTCCGCGCGCTGCTTGGTGGGAGCCGACCTTGTCGGCGATCCCGCGGCAGCGGGCCAGCCTATAGCCTGGCCCGCAAACGTTTGGCCCCGGCCGGAACCTTCACCTCCCCCGACGGCAGCGAAAGAACGACCCCGCCCGGCACGTCCACGGGCTGCGTGATCTCCAGCACCGCTTCCCCGCCCTTCGCCTTCAGCGTGTAACCGAACCGTCCATAAGGCGTGCGAAGGTCGCGGATCGCTATGCCCTGGCCCTCCAGCCATCCGGGCTGCACGCCGGCGGCGATCACCAGGGCACCATCGGACTCGCGGTCGTAGGTGAACATGTCCAGCGCCGAGCGCACGTAGTCCGAGGCGATCCACGCATGCGGCATGTCACCGACGAAACGCGGTTCACGCGGATCGCGGCCGACTACTTCTGCCCACTGGTTCCATGCGGCGGGACGACGATCGGCAAAGAAGAAGGCGACGAGTTCATCGAGCCGATTGCGCCAGCCGAGCCGGATGAAGCTGGCGATCGTACGCAGTTCGTATGGCGTGTAGTCTTTCCACGCGGTCTTTCCATCGCGGCGCGCGACGAAGCCGCGCCAGTATGTCTCGAAGGTGTTCTCGAGCAAGGCCTTCGGCAGCCGTGACTGCTCGCCTCCCGGCGAGAGTGCGATGGTGGTCGAGGTGGCGTCGAAATCGCCCAGTTCGGCCGAGCCAGGGATGAAGTCGATGCCCTTCGCCTTCACCGCCGCGGCGATGGACGCATGCAAGTCGTCGCGGAACTGGTCGCGCGACGCGACGAAACGCTTCGCGTCATCCGGCTGGCGAAGTGCCTGCGCGAGTTCAACGGCGTCGTCGTAACCCTTCAACGCCCAGAAATCGTCCCAGTACGAATGCATCGGCTTGGTCGAATAGCCCTCGTGGCTGATCGATGCGGGCATCAGTCCGTAAAGAGCCCGATCCGGTCCATCCAGCCGCGACGGTAAGCGTTCGCTCATGCGCAATCCGTCCATATAGGCGACGGCCTTGCGTACGTGCGGATACAGCGCCTCCACCGTCGCGCGATCGTGCGTATAGCGCCAAAGCTCCGCCACGCTGAAGATCAGTTCGCCGTGGCTGTCGTTCTCGGGAACGGGATCGGAACCGCGCGCGTCGACGCAACACGGCACCTTGCCGTTGGAGAACTGATGTGGCGCGTACCAGCGGATGAATTCGGAGGCGACGTCTTCATGGCCCGTTCGCAACAGGCCTTCGAGCATCATCGCGCCGTCGCGGACCCATGTTCGCGAATACGAACGGGTGCCGGGCTGCAAGGCGGGACCATCGCGGGAAATCAAGATTTGCGCGATGCCGCTCTTCATCGTGTCGACGACCGGCCGCGCCACGTCGGGTACGGTCACCGTCACACGATCCAGTTTGTCGCGCCACGAAGCCGCGACCGCATCGGCATGATCGGCGAGCCAGCGCCCGGCATCGTTCGGCATCGCGACACCTTCGCCTGGCTTCACTGGAACGACGACGCCGAGATCCACGTGGCCGTGGGCCGGCACGTGCAATTTATAGAGCAACGCACCCTGGGCGAAGCCGTCGTCGTCATGCAGCGCCTTCGTCGACGGCCATTCGCCCGCATCCAGGCGTTCGCTCAAGGTGGTCGGCTGATTCGCGCTGGCAACGAAGCCGGACGTCGTCTGCAGCGGGATCACCTTACGCGCGCCATTGACGGTAAGTGCCCTGCCGTCCCATGCGAGGTCGTCGATACGGCTGATGCCACCGGGTGCGTTGAGGAACTGGGTGGGCGGATTCACCTGGAAGGGCCGCGCCGCCAGGGCCAGCGTGACATCGCGAGCCTTGTCGCCGCCGTTCTCCACGCGATAGCCCACCACCAGCTGCGAGGCACCCGCCGGGCCCTGAGCGAAGGCGGTGGTCGTGAGCGCGAGTTCGCCCATCTGCCAACGAACGGACGGAATGGGAAGATAGCCATCGCGCAGCGACTGGCTCGTCTTCACATCGGCCCAGGTGACGAGCTTGCGACCATCGATCAGGAACGGCTCGATCGAGAAGCCGCCGCGTACGACCTCGACGGCTCCGTCCTCGGAGATCAGCGCCGAGTCGCGACTGCCGCCATCGACGCCGACGATGGTCCAGTAGGACTGCTCGCCGGAGAAACCGCGTGGGTAAAGGCCACGGCGTGCCTGCTTCGCCCGCGATTCGAAGATGGCATTGGGCGTGAGCGGCGGAGCGGGTACGGCTTCGGGTTTACGCGCGACAAGGCGAAGATTATCGAAGCACACCTCACCCTTGTTGGCGCCAGGTGCTGTGGGACCCGTTGTTGGAGCTGTTGTGGGAGCCGCTTCAGCGGCGATGAGTGCCTGCTCCAGGCGGGCCCGCTGTCGCGGGATCGCCGCTGAAGCGGCTCCCACAGGGGCGCTGCTGCCCGGTGACTTGTTGGCGTTGGGCTGGGCCTCGGCGTAGATCATGAACTCCACGTCGCGCGTGTGCCGTAACGTACGGTCCTTCACCGGTCCCCAGGCGAATTCCACCTGGCGGCTCGTGGCCTCGATCGTCTGCCAGGCATTGCCCGGAACGAAGGACGGTTTCTGGAACCACCACACGTTGTCGCCGCTGTCGTCGATCAGCTTGAGCTGCAAGGTATTCGGCGGCATGTTTCCGCGCACATCGAAGCTCAGCGCGAAACCGTCGGGAAAATCGATGGGCAACGTCTTGCGTATGGAGGCCGCGCCGGATACGCCGTTGAAATCGTAATCGAGGCAGATCGCCTGCCCGGTCTTCCCGGGAATGGTGCGAAGCGTGGCGGAGACGTCGTCGGTGTGTATCGCCTGCCAGCCACTCGTCGTATCCAGGTTGTCGAGCACCTTCGGAGCCGAGGACGCCGAGGATGTCGCCGCCGTCGCGGAGGCGGCAACGGAGACGCCCGCGACGAATAGCGCGAACAAGGTCCCGCGCGACTCCCTCGAAGCCCCCGTCGCTCTTGTGGGAGCCGCTTCAGCGGCGATCCCGCGGCAGCGGGCCAGTGTGAGGCAAGCACCCATCGCCGCTGAAGCGGCTCCCACAAGTGAAGCGGCTCCCACAAGAAGGGTTCCTTCGGCACGGTTCTGCTTCATGCTCAACCCTTGACGCTGCCCAGCAGCAGGCCTTCCAGGTAGTAGCGCTGCAAGGCGAGGAACAGCACCAGCACTGGCAGGATGGTCACGACCGAGCCGGCCATCATCAATTCGCTGTCCTGCACGTGTTCGCGGGACAGCGACGCCAGTGCGATGGGCAGGGTGTAGTGCTCCTGCCCGGTCAGCGCGATCAGCGGCCACATGAAGTCGTTCCACGCGGCGAGGAAGGTGAAGATCGCGAGCGTGACCATGATCGGCTTGAGCAGCGGCATCACGATCGTGGCGAAGATGCGGAACTCGCCTGCCCCGTCGATGCGCGCGGCTTCCATCAGGTCGTCCGGGATGCCACTGGCGTACTGGCGGACGAGGAAGATGCCGAAGATCGTCGCCAGCGCGGGCACGATCACCGCGCCATAGGTGTTCACCAGGCCCATGTACTTCAGCAACAGGAACAACGGCAGCATCGCCACCTGCGCGGGGATCACCAGCGCGCCGAGCAATACCTGGAAGAGACGCTGTCGTCCCTTGAATTCCAGCTTGGCGAAGGCATAGCCGGCCATCAGGTTGAAGGCGAGCGAGATCACGGTGATGGCCGTGGAGATCAGCAGGCTGTTGAACAGGTAGCGGCCCATGCCGGCGTTGAGGAAGAGCTGGCGATAGTTATCCAGCGTGGCGTGGGTCGGCAGGACGGGCGGTGGCAGTGAACTGGCCTGCCCTTGCGGCATGAACGACACCGAGACCATGTACAGCAGCGGCGCGATGGCGATCGCGGCGCCACCGATCAGCAGACCGTTGATGAGGGCTTTCGCCATGCGTGGGCTCATGCCGCTTCTCCTTGCTTCGACAGGCGAAGCATCGCGGCGGTGACCACGAACATGATCACAAACAGGATGAAGGCTACAGCCGAAGCCGAACCGAGGTTCCACCACTTGAAGCCTTCCTCGTACATCAGGTACAGCACCGAGGTCGTGCTTTGCAGTGGTCCGCCTTCGGTCATCACGTAGGGCTCGGCAAACAACTGGAAGTAACCCGAGACGGTGAGGATGCTGACCATCACCATCGTGGGTTTCAGCATCGGCAACGTGATGTGGCGGAACTGCGCGATGGCCGAGGCGCCGTCGATGCGCGCGGCTTCGTACAGATCCCCGGGAATCGCCTGCAATCCCGCCATGAAGATGATCATGTTGTAGCCGAAGTTCTTCCACACCGCGAAGAGGATGATGGTGGGCATCGCCCAGTGCGGATCGCCGAGCCAGTCCACCGTGGGCATGCCGATGGCGTCGAGTACATAGTTGATCAGGCCGTACTTGGTGTTGAACAGATAGCGCCAGATCACCGCGACGGCCACCACCGTCGTGACCACGGGGGCGAACAGCGCGGTACGGAAGAACGGCTTGAAGCGGGCCAGGGGCGAGTTGAGGAGCATCGCCGTGCCCAGCGAGGCGATCAGCGACAACGGTACGCCCACCACCACGAAATACACGGTATGGCCCAACGCCGACCAGAACAGCGGACGCTGCAGCAGCGACCAGTAGTTCTGCAGGGCGACGAAACGCAGGTTGCGGATGTCCGCCAGTGCGTAGAGGTCATAGTCGGTGACGGACAGGAGCAATGCCGCGACGACTGGCAGCAGGAAGAACAGCCCGAGGACGATCAGCGCGGGGGTGACGAAGAGCCAGGCGGCACGGGTGGTATTCATGGTGTTGCCTTGTGGCCGTGATCCAGCATCCAGCGGCGTTTTTCCAGGAGACGATCGGCGCGCCGGTCGATTTCCTCGGCGGCCTGGTCGATCGTGAGATCGCCGTGCGCGGCCTGTGCCGCCACCAGCTGCATCTCGGTGACGATGCGCTCCCATTCGGCGACGGGTGGCGTGGGCTTCACGCGTTCCAGCTGATCGCGGAACGCCGTGGCTTTGTCGTCGTCCTTCAGGGCCGGCGCCTGCCATGACGAACGGCGTGGCGGCATGTCGCCCAGGATTTCATAGAACCGCGCCTGGATCGCAGGCCGGGAGAGGAACTCGATGAGCGCCCATGCATCGTCCTTGTGCTTCGATGCACGGTAGACCACCAGGCTGGAGCCACCTGCGTTCGATGCGCCCGGACCGTTCGGGCCCGGCAGTGCCACGGTACCCCAATCGGCCTGTTGCCCGGGCGGCAGGCGCTTGCGGAACTCGCCGATGTTCCAGGGGCCGGAAAGATAGAACGCATAGAAGCCCTGGCCGAACGCGGCCCAGGGATTACCGATGCCGACGTTGGTCATCATCGGCGCCTGTTGATCCTTGAACATCGAAACGTAGAAGGCCAGCGCCTTCTTGAACCCGGGGCTGCGGAAGTTGCCATAGCGTCCGTCGTCGCGCAGCAGCGGATCGTCCTGCTGCAAGGCCAGCGCCAGTAGTTGCTCGAACTCGTTGGTGGGCAACAACACACCATAGGCCTTGCCTTGCGGCCGGGCCAGCCGGGCCATCATCGCCTGCCATTCGTTCCAGTCGCGTGGCGGGTGGTCGTAACCCACCTTCGCAAGCAGATCCTTGCGGTAGAAAAGCAGGCGGGTATCCACGTACCAGGGCACGCCGTAGAGCGTGCCGTCGATGACATTGGTCGACCAGATGGCGGGGAAGTAATCGTCGCGGTCGACGACCTTCGAACCGGCGACACGCGCGTCGAGTGGTTCCAGTGCCCCGAGCGCCACCATTTCCGGAACCCACGTGTTACCGAGCTGCGTGATGTCCGGCGTCGAGTCGCCCGCGTATGCGGTGAGCAACTTCTGGTGTGCGGCCGTGAGCGGCAGCTGCTGTATTTCGACATGCAGCCCCGGATGTTCGGCCTCGAACTCGGGCAGCAGCTTCGCCACGGCCTCGCCTTCACGGCCGATCGTCCAGAACTGCAAGGTTCGCGTGCCCTCTTCCTGCTTCGCGCAGCCAGCGACCCCGGCAGCGGCAAACGCCCATGCCAGGGTTACACGCAGGACGCGCGCCACACGCTTCACCATAGGTTGGCTTCCGTATCGGCATCGAGCCAGCCACCGGTGAAGCCGGCGCGCTCGAGCCCTTTGCGGATGTACGGGTTCTTCTTCATCACGTTCCAGACGAACTCGCTACGGTAGTTCTCGATCATCAGCACGATCGGTCCCTGGTCGATACCAATATGCACCGTGTCCGCCCATCCGAAGCCCGGGATCAGCCTGCCCGTGCGCAAGTCGGTCTGCGTATGGAAGCTGAGGTTGAAGGCGTCGACGAAGCCATACTTCGTATAGATGTACTGGCCGTATTTCTTCTTCATCTCCTCCAGCGCGGGGATCACGATCTCCGGCGCGAAGGCGATGGAACCGCCCGCGGCCGTCGGTACGATGGTGCCGTCGTCGGAGATGTAGTCGAGGCCGGCGCCGCGCGCGGTATAACCGGCGAACGTTCGCTCCTTGTCACCCTGCTTCACGATCAGGCCGCCCGGACCGTTGCTGGCGGTGAGGCCCCAGATGTTCTTGCCATAGCCGGTCCAGCCACCAGGATTGGCCACGGCGTAGGCCTGCTGCGAGTACGTGGCGCGGCGGCTGTTCTCGAAATAGTCGATGTTGTGTGCGCGGCTCCAGGCGTCGCGGATGCCGCGGAAGTCCACCCAGCTATGGCTGAACTGGTGCCCGAACAGCGGTGCGAAGTTGAGGAAGGTCTGGCCGTGGAATTCGCCCCAGGTCTTGTCGTAGGTCTTCGTCCAGGCGGCCCATGCATCCTCGCCCACCGGATGGGTGGGTGAGCCGAGCGCCAAGATGTACACGAGCATGCCTTCGTTGTAACCGGCCCAGTCGTGCGGTATCTGCTTGCCGCCCGGCGTCCAGCCCATGCTGATCAGCGGCTTGTGGTTCTGCGCCCAGGTCCACTCCACGCGGCGGTAGATGTCGTCGGCGAGGCCGCGGATTTCCTTTTCCTTCGCATCGTCGCGGTCGTAGTAGCTCTGCGCGAACAGCACGCCACCAAGCAACAGCGTCGTGTCGACGGTGGACACTTCCACCCAGCGATCGTGGCGCTTGCCGGTTTCCATGTTGAGGAAGTGATAGAAGAAGCCGTGGTAGCCGGTGGCATCGTCTTCGGAATCGTTCTGCGGCGCGTCGTGGAAGAAGCGTAACGTGGCCAGTGTGCGATCGACCGCCTGTTCGCGGGTGATGTAGCCGCGCTCCACGCCGACGCCGTATGCGGTAAGGCCAAAGCCCACCGAGGCGATCGAGGCGAAGGAGTTGGTCGGGTAGTGGTCGGGAATGAGGCCGTTGGACGGGTTGGCGCTGTCCCAGAACCACTGGAAGGTACGCTTCTCCAGGTCCGCGACCATCTGCGGTACGGGATGGACGTCCTTGATCGTCACCGCGTGTGCGTGTGCCGGCTTGGGCGTCTCCTTTTCCGCCATGGCCAGCGGCGAGGCGAAGGCGAGGACGACACCGAGGGCGAGGGAGAACGAGAGACGCTTTGTCGTTTTGGCTTGCATGACGCGGATCCTAGCTGTGTAAACGTTTACGCCAGAGGGTTGGAGAAAGGCCCCGGAGGGCCTTGGTCGAACGGGAACCATACGTACCGGCTGGCCCCCTGGCAATCGCGGAGGCCATCACACCACCTGCGGTGCGCGGCATTCGCGGTCGATGAACTGTTGGTGGGTGGGCATCAGGTCGACGTTCTTCGAGACGACGTCGCGGATACTGGCGAGGAACCTGGGAATATCCTCATCAGGCATCTGGTCCACCAACGGATCGTAGCCCTTGGGCATGATGCCCTGGCCGATCATCACCTGGATCCAGCTGACCACGGCGAACATCTCTTCCGCGGTTCGGAAGAAGCGGCCACTGTGGCGGAACAGGTCGATGTTCTCCTGCAATGAAGCCGGAATCGACATATTCCTGCAATCGTTCCAGAAGGAGGAGTCGTCGCGGGCGGTGGCCTTGTAATGCAGGATCAGGAAATCGCGGATGCGCTCCGCCTCGAAGCGGGTCTGCGAGTTGTAGCGGTCGACCAGCACCGGGTCCATCACGCCATCGGACGGGAAGAGCTGCAGCAGCTTCGAAATGCCGGCCTGGATCATATGGATGCTGGTCGATTCCAACGGTTCCATGAAACCGCTGGCGAGACCGAGCGATACGACATTCCTGTTCCAGGCTTTCTTGCGGATGCCGGTGACGAAGCGCAGCGGACGCGGGTCCGCGAGGGCTTCGCCATCGAGGTTCGCCATGAGCTTCGCGGCGGCCTCGTCATCACTGATATGGCGGCTGGAATATACGTAGCCGTTGCCGGTGCGATGTTGCAGCGGGATGCGCCATTGCCAGCCGGCTTCGCGCGCGGTGGAACGCGTATAGGGCGTCGGTGCTTCCACGCGCGCGCACGGGACGGCCAGTGCGCGGTCGCACGGAAGCCAGTGGCTCCAGTCCTCGTAACCGGATTCCAACGCGCCTTCGATGAGCAGGCCACGAAATCCCGAGCAGTCGATGAAGAGGTCGCCCTCGATACGCTCGCCGCTGGCGAGCAGCACCGCGGCGACATGGCCCGATTCCGGATGCAGCTCGACGTTCTGCACCTTGCCTTCGCTGCGCCGGACTCCACGCGCTTCCGCGTATTCGCGCAGGTAACGGGCGTAGAGCGACGCGTCGAAGTGATACGCGTAGGCGATGCCACCGAGGGGATTGCTCGCGGGTACGTCGACCGGCGCGGGCATGAACTTGCCGCGGATGGCGGCCACGGTGTTCACGGAATAGTCGCCCAGGTCGGCGGCATGGCCTGCCTGCCGGCCCTTGAGCCAGAACTGATGGAATGGCGTCAGGCCGATGTCGTGACCCATCACGCCGAATCCGTGGATATAGGAGTCGCCCAGCTTGCCCCAGTCGCGGAACTGGATGCCGAGCTTGAACGTACCCTGCGTGCGGGCGACGAAGTCGGCTTCGTTCAGTCCCAGCAGGTTGTTGAAGAGCTTGATGTGCGGAACGGTGGCTTCACCGACACCGACGATTCCGATCTCGTCGGATTCGACAAGCCGGACGGTCACCTTCCGTCCGAGCACGCGCATCAGCGCGGATGCCGCCATCCAGCCGGCGGTGCCTCCACCGACGACGACGATATGGGTGATGCCGTTGTTCATCGCTGGACCGCTGGTGCAGGGGCTAAGAAATGCGCCCGCGGGGAGACTCGCGGGCGCCAAATACGGCGCATCCGGCGATGCGTGCCGGATGCGCCGCTGGAGCGCTTAGAACTTGAAGCCAGCCGTGAAGCGGGCGGTACGCGGCACGAACTGGATGTTGCCCTTCTTGTTGAACACGACCGGCGTTCCCATCGCCGGAATGCCGTTGGCGCCGAAGTTCGTGTTGTAGTCGACCAGGTTCTTCCAGTTGAAGACGTTCAGGATGTCGAAACGGATGTAGAACTTCGTCTGATCGTTTTCGTTGAGCACGAAGTCCTTCGTGGCCTGGACGTCGATGTCGCGATAACCCCAGATCTTGCCGCCGACGAGGAACTTGGAACCCGGCGGCGTGAATGAACCCGGACGGTTGGCCTCGCCGGTCGGGAAGATGTAAGGCGTGCCACCAGGAGGTGCGCCGTAACCATACGTACCGTTCCAGGGCAGCGGCGTCGCCAGGGTCAGCTTCGCCGAGAAGGTAAGGCCCCACGGGCCATCCAGCGAGCCGGTCGCCACGAAGCGATGCTTCGACGCCGCGTTCGAGGTGACGAACGGGTAATCCTGGATGGTGGCCTCGTCGAACGAGTAGTGTTCCTTGATGTCGCGGTTCTGCTTGGCACGCGTGTAGGTGTACGCGAAGTTCGCGCTCCAGCCCGACTCGCGGGTATACGGCTTGTCGGCCGACAGCAGCACCTGGGTCGTGCGGGTGCGGATGCCGTTGTTACCGATGATCATCGAACCGAAGCCCGGCACGCCGTTGTTCCAGGGCTGAGTGCCGTTCTGGAAGAACGAACCATCCGGATAGCGGTTGCCCAGCGTGAAGGCGAAACCGTCATACGACAGCACGCGCGTGATCGTGGCATCCGTGTTCCAGTCGCCGATCTTGTTCGACATACCGATGCTGAACTGATCCGAATACGGAGCCTTCAGGTCGTTGTTCATCATGTCGACCTCCTGGCCCTTGTTCGAGCCGGCGACCAGCGCCTGCAGGTTCTCGAGGCCATTGAGGTAGGACGGGTCCCAGTTCACGCAGTTCGTGTTCGGACCGACGTTGCAGCTGCGACCGGGGATGTTGAAGAAGATCTCCTGGTACGGCAGGGCCGACTTGGTCTGTTCCAGCTGCAGGTAGTCGTAGAGGTTGCGGTCGTACGAACGGCCCGCGCCGCCGTGGATCACGTGTTCTTCGTCGGCGAACAGGTCGTAGGAGAAGCCCAGCCGCGGCGCCCACTGGTTCTGCGCGTGGCGGTTGTGGCCGTTGCCGATGTAATCCTGATAGTTGATGCCGCCCTTGGCCAGCGTCTGCGCATAGGTCTGGCCCGGGAACAGATCCTGGGCGTTCGGATCGAGCGAGTTGAAGCCGTCGATCACGTTCTGCGGCGTGACGTAGTCGAGGTAGGACGGGGTCTTTTCCTTGTCCCAGCGCACGCCGAGGTTCAGGATGAGGTGGTCGTTGATCGACCAGTCGTCCTGGATGTACGCGCCGTACTGCTTGCTGTTGGTCTCGGCGATCGAATTCAGACCGGCAACGGGGTTGGAGAACTGCGCCCGGTACGGCAGCTCGTTGGTGCCGTTCTGATCGACGTTATAGAAGAACTGCGGATTGGTGTTCTGCGCGTCCTGCGCGTGCAGCGTGACTTCCTTGTACTTGTAGCCCACCTTGACGACGTGGTCGCCATGCCAGGTGAGGTCGTTGAAGGTGAAGTCGTCCGAGATCATCGGACCTTCCTGGCCCTTGATCTGGGTGGCCAGTGCCGAGGCCGAACCGATGCCGATGATGGCCGCGTCGTTGTTCGGGCGCCAGGTGTAGTTGTAACCGTTGCCGTAGTTCAGCGGCAGGGGGTCGTTCGACGAGTTCTCGTACGAGGCCTTGAACTCGTTGAAGAACCAGTCGCCGCTGTGCTGCCAACGGAAGGTGCCGCGGGTGTCGTGGTTCTCGGTGGTGATGGATTGCTCGCGCGACTGGCCCGCGCCGATGTTGTCGGCCTGGGTCTCGCGGCGCACCTGGGTGCTGATCTCGATGCGGTCGCGATCGGTCAGTTCCCAGTCGATCTTGCCGAAATACAACTTTTCGTCGAACGGCAGGTTGGCCGGACCCAGCGCGGCCTGGGCGGCTGCCGGAAGCAGGCCGACGGCGGACGCGGGCACATCGGAGCCCGGCGTGACGGTGATCGGCGTATCGAACTTCTTCTGCTCGAAGGTCACGAAGAAGTGCATCTTGTCCTTGATGATCGGACCGCCGAGCGCGAAACCGTATTCCTTCTCGAACGAGCGCGCCTTGTCGCCGTCTTCTTCGGCGGGCGTGCGGCTGCGGTACTTGTCCGAGGTATAGGTATCGAACACTTCACCGTGGAACTCGTTCGTGCCCGACTTCGTCTCCGCCGTGATCGCGGCTGACGAGACCTGGTCGTACTCGGCCTTGTAGTTGCTGGTGATGACTTTGTACTCACCGATGGCCAGCTGCGGGAACGGGTTGCCCTGGCTGTTGACCTGGCCTGCGACGCCGCCTTCCTTCACGTAGCTCTTCTGGCCCACGCCGTCGATGAAGACGTTGACCGAACTGTTGTTCTGCGCACCGCCACGCAACGAGGTATGGCCCTGCGCGTCGACGCTGAAGACCATGCCCGGCACGGTGTCGGCGAATTCGAGGAAGTTGCGCGACACCTGCGGAATGGTCTGGATCTGACGCAGCGAGATCGTCTTGGCGACTTCCGGCGTCCTCACCTCGGTCAGCGTCGTCGCGCTCACCGTCACGCCTTCCAGCGATGCGGCGTTCGCCGCGTTGGCGGTGACATCGCCGGCGGCGGGAGCCGCGGCGGCGAGGTTCAGCGTCGCGGTCGAAGCGACGGTCACCGTCACCGTCTGTTCGGTACCCGGACCCGCGTCGACCTTGTACGTCGCCGGCGGCAGGCCATTGATGATGTACATGCCATCCGCGCCGGCCTTGGCGTGGCGCGTCAGGCCCGTCTGCGGATTGAACGCGGTGACGTTCGCGCCAGGCGAGGCCTTGCCGCGAAGGGTCGCGTTGGCCGACTGCGCGAACGCCGGGGGCGCCACCACGGCGGCGGCGACGGTCGCGCTGATGACGCCGGCGAGGATCTTCTTCTTCAACTGCATCGAGGCTTTCATTGTTCCCCTCTCCCAAATGTTTTCTATGTGTGTGATCCACGGAGTCGACATGGCTGTCGTATCGCGGTGGTCGAGCCACTCTTGGAGCGTTATGCCCCCGTGTATCGCGTCGAGCGAAGTCCTGAGATTGACGCCGTCCTGGGGAGTCCCATCCACGGCCCGGCAAGCCGTGCGTTCCGACGGGGCGTCAGGCCCGTCGTCGTACCGTGTCGCTGCCGCCACACGAGGCGCGCACGACCAGTTCAGTGCCGACGACGACGCGCGGTTCGGGCGCGGCGTCCTCGGGTGCCTCGATCATCTTGACGAGGCGTTCCAGCGCCGCCTCGCCCAGCTCGGCGATGCGTATGCGGACGGTGGTAAGCGGTGGCGTCACGTAACGCGCCATGGGAATGTCGTCGTAGCCGACCACGGCGATGTCGTCCGGCGTGCGCACCTTCGCTTCGGAAAGCGCTGAAAGGCAGCCGATCGCCATCATGTCGTTGGCGGCGAAGATCGCGTCGGGGCGCGGCACCATCGCCAGCGCCTGCTTGCCCGCGTGATAGCCGGACTCCTCGGTGAAGTCGCCCGGCAGGATCACGGCACGCTCGCCGAGGCCAGCCTTGGCCAAGGCCTCGCGATAGCCGCGGGCACGTTCCTGCACGTCGTGATTCACCTGCGGACCCGCGATGAACACGATGCGCTTGCGGCCGAGGCTCAGCAGATGCTCGGTCATCGCACGGGCGCCTCCGAAATCGTCGACATCGAGCGAGGCGTGGCGGTCGGAGCGCACGTGGCTGTTGATCAGCACGGTCGGCAGCACGATCGGCAGGTTCTCGTCGAGGAAGGCCTCGTCGGCATGGGGCGACATCACCAGCAGGCCGTCGACGCGGCCCTGCATCGCACGCAGGGCGATCGCCGCTTCCGTGGCATCGCCATGCGAACTGGAAACGAGCATGTACAAGCCACGTGCGCGAGCGGCGAGGTCGATGCCGCGGATCAGTTCGGAGAAGAAGGCGCCATGCAGGTCGGGCAGCAAGGCGCCGATGGTCTGCGTGCGGCGGGTGATGAGGCTGCGCGCCGCGTTATGCGGCACATAGCGAAGGCGGGCAGCGACTTCGCGGATGCGCTTCTGGGTTTCCGCCGTCACGCCGCCGTGGCCGTTGAGGGCGCGCGAGACGGAAGCCACCGATACGTTGGCCATTCTCGCGACGTCTTTGATCGTCACACTCACGTGGTTATCGCCCTTGACCAGCCCTCCCGGGGCCTGACGGCGCGGAACGTAAACGTTTTCACACGGGCTTGTAAAGCGTGCGAAATCAACCGTTTGCTGCATCGCAGTAGGATCTACGCGAACACGCGATACCACTTACCGACACCCGTTAAAAATACGTGCGCGGTCAGCGGTTTGAGTGGTACGCAAGAAATTGTGGCGACGCAACAGCAAATGCAGACAAACTCTTCACGGAAGTAAATAGCTGTCGCGTCAGGAACCACGTAACGCGCGTTACATGGAATTGCCGAATTCGCTCACGCTTCCTGTAGTTCGCGAGCGGGTCGTTCGCTGCCCGTGCGTCGGGACGACCACACGCTGCATGGGTCCCCTTCAACGGCACGACGGCGCGTGGCGAAGCCCAGCCAGGCAAAACCCACACCCATCGCGATCGCGACCAGGTCGACCCCCAGCACCGCGAAGCGGCCTTCGCCGAGCGTGCGTAGCAGGCGGTCGCCATGGATCGTCGCGTCGAGCAGGCCGACGGCCACGCTGATGAAGGCGGTGGCCCAGAGCAACTCCACCGCCGCCCTGGCGGGCAGGCGCCAGAAGGTCCAGAGGATCGCGGCGGCGAAGGCCGTGAAGCACACGGGCTGGACGATGGCCGTTGGGGAAGCGCCCCAAAGCGGACCCAAGAGATTCGCGAGGAAGGTGGTCGAGATCGCGAAGCACGCACCGATGCAGACGCCGACGGTGGCGGTGGCCATCGCGCGTACCTTCAACGGTTGGTCGGCCTGGCGCCGCTTGCGTCGCGATTCGATGTACAGGAGGTTGCCGGAATAGAACAGGAAGGCACCGGCGAGGCCGAGGACGAAATACAGCCAGCGTAGCGAAAGGCCGCCGAAGCTGCCGAAGTGCAGGCCGAAGATCGCCGAGTACGTGGCGTGGTTCGCATCGCGCACGCCACTCAGTTGCATGCCGAGCACCCGCCCATTCGTGGCATCGAGCGACACCATGCCGTATTCACCGAGTGTCTTCGTCGATGTGCCGCGTACTTCCGCCGCGGCGCCTTGGCGCCCGTAATGCACGTAGCGCATGTAGTCCGGTTCGAAACTGGCGGCACCGGCGGACAGCGCTGCCTGTCGCGCACGCGCGCCGAGCTCGGCGGGCGAGAGCATCACCGCCGTGCCGCCCTTGTCCTGCGTGGCCGGCAAGGCGCTGGTCATGCGTTCGAAGGCAGGCATCAGCTTGCCGTCGAAGGCCACCGTGTTGAACGCGATCAGCATCACGAGGGTGAGGCAGAGCAAGGCGCCCGTGATCGCGAAGATGACGTGGAAGGGCAGGCTGAGGATGCCGATGACGTTATGCGCGTCCTGCCACAGGCGCTTGAGGTTGTGCCCGGGACGCAGCGCGAACAGCTCGCGCACGAGGTTCGGCAGGTGGATCAGCAGTCCGGTCAGCAACGCCAGTCCGTAGATCACGCTGACGATGCCCATGAGATAGATGCCGACGACGGGAATGCCGAGGTCGTAATGCAGTTCGTAGACGAAGTCGGCGAGACCGTGCTCATGGTCTTCCGAATCGCGTGGTGCGGCCTCGCCCAGCGACTGCGTCTTCCATTCGCCGTTCTTCTCCATCCAGTACGCGGCCACTTCGTGCGAAGGATGATCGGCCGGGTAGGTCACGCCGATCTGGTCGCGGGCCGCCGGATGCTTCGCCACGATATCGGCCAGCATCGCGTGCGCGCGGTCCATGGTGTCCGCGCGGGCCATCTCGGTCCGCGGCACGGCCCACGCGTCGATTTCCTCGTGGAACATGGTCAGCGCACCGGCGTAGAACGCGATGAACAAGGCGAAGCCGGCAAGCAGGCCGGTCCAGGTATGGACCGTGGTGAAGGTACGCAGCGTGGAGGCTTTCATCGGTTATAGCCCCGGCATCGTGTGCTTGGCGAGGAACAGCGCGGCGAACGCGGCAAGGTTGGCCACGGCCAGCCATGCCCAGGCGCGGGCGCCACTGCGGAAAAGGAAGGTGGCGGCCATGATCCCGACCCACAGTGGGAAGAAGATCACCATCATCGGAATGACCACCGACTCGCTCGAATGCGGCCAGAGCCAGATCGCCACCGCGACCAGGGCCATGGACAGCGGCAGGCCGAGCACGATGCCGGCGAAGGTCTTGGCGAGCATCAGCGTGGCTTCCGTTCGGTGGCCGGACGGAACAGCCAGGTGATGTAGGGCAGGGCGACGGCACCCAGCATCAGGGCGGTCAGCGCCGAGAAAATGCCCGGAAGAGACGTCTCCCCGACGATCCAGGCGGCCAGCGCCGCGATGGCGAGCGCGCCGGCACCGAGACGGGCGGGGCGCCCGAGCGGCCGTGGCAACAACCGTTGGTTTCGCGAGGCCAGATAGGCGAGGGCCATGGCGATGAAAGCTGCCACGCAGCCGAGGAGATTCATGGGCGAGACCGGCGACAAGGACTGATTGATAATTATTATCATTTACCGGCAGGCGGTCAAACCTGCGCCAATCGCAGCGAATTGCTCAAGTTTTGACCAACCCGTCCGTTAACTGAATAGGGGGCATTGGTAAAACTAGCGTTAACCCCCTCTGTTAAATTAGAATTAACACCCCAACGATCATCGCGATGCAGCGTCTCGCTGTGCGATGCGACAGGAAAAGCCGATAACCGATTGATGTAGCAGCCATGTTGACCACCGCCCTCATTGCCACGACCCTCGTTGCCTTCGCTCTCGCGGCGGCATCGGTTCGTCGCATTCCGGAAGGCCAGGTCTACAGCGTGCGCCGCTTCGGTCGCTCGCCCGCGCTGCTCACCGCCGGCACTCACGTCGTGGTTCCCGTGCTCGATCGCGTCTTCCACAAGATCGATCTCGGCGGCCAGGTACTTCGCTTCGAGGGCGGCACGGTCTATTGGCAGGTGCTCGAACCGGAAGTCGCCGACGAAGTCATCGACGAGGCGCCCGAGCTTATCCGCAGCAACGTCGTCGCCGCTCTTCGCGATACCGCCACGAGCCACCCGGCCGACCGCCGCGCCGTCGGCACCCAGCTCAAGCACGCCATGAACGGCTCGCTCCGGGCGCGCGGCATGCTGGTGACCCGCGTCGAACTCGACGCCGCCTGATCCCCCGCGCTGGCGCCATCGCGCCGGCGCTTCCATACTCTTGCGCCCTCGCCTCACCCTGGTGCCGCATGACCGCGCGCGAAGCCTTGCAAGCCCAACTCGAACGCGGCATCGCCGCCCTGGGTGCGACCCTGCCCGATGAGGCGGTCGACCGCCTGCTCGATTATCGGGAGCTGCTGGAGCGCTGGAACTCGGCCTATAACCTCACGGCCGTGCGCAACGCCGACGAGATGGTCTCCCGCCACCTGCTCGATTCGCTGGCGATCCTTCCTTATGTCCACGGCCGCAGCCTTGCCGATCTCGGCACCGGTCCCGGCCTGCCGGGCATTCCGCTAGCCATCGCGGAGCCGGCGCGCGAGGTGCTCATGGTGGATTCCAACGGGAAGAAGGTCCGCTTCCTGCGCGAGGCGATCCGCTCGCTGAAGCTGGTCAACGCCAAGGCCTTGCAGAGCCGTGTCGAGGACGTCGAAGGCACGTTCGAATGCGTCACGGCCCGGGCCTTCGCCTCCCTTGCCGACATGCTCGGCTGGGGTGGTCATCTGTTGGCGCCGGACGGTGTCTGGCTCGCGATGAAGGGCAAGCATCCGGCGGAGGAACTGGATGGCGTGCCGGAGGGGTTCCGCGTGGAGGCGATTCACGCCCTGGGCGTGCCTGGCGTCGATGGGGAGCGGCACCTCGTGGTGATCCGGCGAGCCTGATCGCCTGCGTCCGGTGCCGCGGAAGCCGCTCCCGATCCCAAGGCCCGCCCCATCGAAGATGCTACGCTAACGCCCTTTCCGCGCACGGTAGCTACCGGTACTCCATGGCCCGCATCCTCGCAGTCGCCAACCAGAAGGGCGGTGTCGGCAAGACCACCACCTCCGTCAACCTCGCCGCGGCCCTGGCCGCCGCGAAGCGCAAGGTGCTGCTCGTCGACCTCGATCCGCAGGGCAACGCCACGATGGCCTCGGGCGTGGACAAGCACGAAGCCAAGCCGAACGGCTGCGAAGTGCTGCTGGACGAAGCCGCCATCGGCGACGTGCTGGTACGCACCGAAGCAGGCTTCGACCTGCTGCCGGGCAATGGCGACCTCACCGCCGCCGAACTCAAGCTGATGGACGGCCTGGCGCGCGAGCATCGCCTGAAGGAGCAGCTGGCGAAGATATCGGACAGGTACCACACCATCCTGATCGACTGCCCGCCCTCGCTGCACCTGCTCACCCTGAATGCGCTGACCGCGGCCGATGGCGTGCTGATTCCGGTGCAGTGCGAGTACTTCGCCCTGGAAGGACTGTCGAGCCTGCTCGACACGATCTCGGCCGTGCGCCAGCGGCTGAATCCGAAACTGGAAGTCGAAGGCCTCCTGCGCACCATGTACGACGTGCGCAACAACCTCGGCAACGAGGTATCGGCGCAGCTCACCCAGCACTTCGGCGAGAAGGTGCTTCGCTCGATCATCCCGCGCAACGTGCGCCTGGCCGAGGCACCCAGCCACGGCCAGCCGATCCACCTGTACGACCGCGGTTCGCGTGGCGCCATCGCCTATATCGGCCTCGCCGGCGAGATCATCCGTCGCGAGCGCGCGATGAACGCGCATGATGCCGGCGAGATCGCGAACGATCTCGACGAAGCCGCATCCGATGCCAGCGGCGCGACCCCGACGACCCCTTAAGGAGCACCCATGGCAGCAGCGAAGAAACGTGGACTCGGCCGTGGCCTCGACGCCTTGCTCGGCGGCGGCGCGGGTCCCGACGCCGCCCCCTCGATCGTCGAGCAGGAAGGCGAACTGCGCTTGTTGCCGATCCATCAGATACAGGCGGGCAAGTACCAGCCGCGACGCCACTGGAACGACGAGGCGCTCGACGAACTGGCCGCCTCGATCAAGGCCCAGGGCCTCATCCAGCCCGTGGTGGTCCGCGCGATCGGCAAGAACAGCTACGAGCTGATCGCAGGCGAACGCCGCTGGCGCGCGGCCCAGCGTGCCTCGATGAGCGAGATTCCCGCCCTGGTGAAGGACGTGCCCGAGCAGTCCGTGCTGGCCATGGCGCTGATCGAGAACATCCAGCGCCAGGAGCTCACTCCGCTTGAGGAAGCCCAGGCCTTGCAGCGCCTGATCGATGAGTTCGACCTCACCCACCAGCAGGCCGCCGATGCCGTCGGCCGCTCGCGCGCGGCGGTCTCCAACCTGCTCCGCCTGATCGAACTGCCCGCCTCCATCAAGCAGCTGCTCGACGAAAGCAAGCTGGAGATGGGCCATGCCCGCGCACTGCTCACCTTGCCGGCCACCATCGCCGAACCCCTGGCGCTGGAAGCGGCGCGCAACGGCTGGACGGTGCGCGAGCTGGAGGAAGCCGCACGCAAGGCCCAGCTGGCGCCGAAGGGCAAGGCCAAGTCGGCCGCCATCGATCCGAACATCGCCAATCTCGAACGCGAACTGGCCGAACGCTTCGCCACCCGCGTCGAACTCGCCCATGGCCGTGGCGGCAAGGGCAAGCTGGTCATCCACTACCACAGCCTCGACGAGCTGGATGGCATCCTCACCAAGGTCCGCTGAGCGCGATCTGTAAGGAAATGCGCATGGCGCCGGTCCATGAGGGTGTGAATCCGAAGCAGCGCCAGTACGAAGCCATGGTGCGTGCCCTGTCGGCGGACCTCTACCGGTACGCCTTCTGGCTGTCGCGCTCCGAGACGGTCGCCCAGGACCTCGTCCAGGAGACCTTCCTGCGCGCGTGGAAAAATCTCGACAGCCTCCGTGACGCCGAATTGGCGAAGCCCTGGCTGATCACCATCCTGCGCCGCGAGCACGCACGCCTCTACGAACGCAAGCGCCTGGACACCGTGGAACTGGACGACAACGTGCCCGAAGACGCCGCCTTCGCCAGCCCCGAACGCAGCGGCGACGCCGCGCAGGTGCGCGAGGCCATGTTGAAACTGCCGGACAAATACCGCGATCCGCTCGCCATGCAGGTGCTCGGCGGAATGACGTGCGAGGAGATCGCCGAAAGCACGGGTCAGCAACCGGGCGCGGTGATGACCCAGCTGTTCCGGGCCCGCCAGCGCCTGAAGGATCTGCTCGGCGGTCGTGCCCTGGCCGAGGGGGGCCGGAAATGAATTGCCTCGAATTCCGCCGCCGGATCGGCGCCGAGCCTCGCTCGCGCGATCCCGAGATTCTCGCCCACCGCGACAGCTGCAAGGATGGATGCGCGGCGTTCTGGCAGCGTGCCCAGCGCTTCGAGGACGATCTTGAGGCCGCCCTCGCCGTGCCTGTGCCCGAAGGCCTCGCCGATCGCATCCTGCTGGCCCAGGCCACCGGTGAACGGCACCGCCAGGTGGGACGGCGGCGTGCCTGGATGGCGATGGCCGCGTCGGTCCTGATCGCCTTCACCGGCGTCGGGATGCTCTGGCGCCATGCCGACCTCAACTCCCTGCCGGCCCTTGCCGTGGCGCACATGCCGGAGGAAATGGACGCCATGAGCCTTACCCAGCCGATGACCGACGCCCAGGTCGAGGCCGGTTTCATGGGGCGCGCCACGCGGCTGAAGGGCCCCGCTCCGGCCGGCGTCACCTACGTGCACGACTGCACGGTCGGTCCGTATCCGGCGGTGCATGTGGTCACGCGGATGAACGACGAGCCGGTGGTCGCCCTGTACATGCCCGGCAAGATGGTCGACAAGACCACCGAGTTCCATCGCGATGGCTGGGACGGTCGCCAGGTGGCGCTCAGTGGCGGCACCCTGGTGGTGATGGCGCAGGGCGCGAGCCGGAAGTCGCGGGATGCGGTGGAGCGCGGCTGGCGAGCCGCCATCGAGGGTCCTGTCGCCCAGGCCGTGGGCCGGATCTGAACGATTGCCACGCCGGCGGCCCCATCCGGCGCGGGTTGGGCGATAATGCCGCCCCGAATCCTCCTGCCTCCGGAACCGCGATGACCGACCTCGCCGTGGTCGTGCCCGTCTTCAACGAGCGCGACAACATCCCGCCCCTTCTCGCCGAGATCGCTTCGGCCCTGCGCGGACGGATCGACTTCGAGATCATCTACGTCGACGACGACAGCACCGACGATAGCGTGGCCGTGCTCACCGCCGCGCGCGCGCAGTACCCGGAACTGCGGATCGTCCGCCATCTCACCCGCAGCGGGCAGAGCACGGCCGTGTGGAATGGCGTTCGCGCCGCGCGCGCGCCGTGGATAGCCACGCTCGATGGCGACGGCCAGAACGATCCCGCCGATATCCCCAAGTTGCTGGCCGCCCGCGAGGGCGCCACGCCGGAACTGAAACTGTTCGCCGGCTGGCGCGTCACCCGGCGCGACAGCTTCAACAAGCGCATCTCGTCGAAGGTCGCCAACGCCGTGCGTTCGCGCATGCTCCAGGACGACACGCCCGACACCGGCTGCGGGCTGAAGCTGTTCGAGCGCGAGACCTTCCTGCGCCTGCCCTACTTCGACCACATGCATCGATACCTCCCGGCCCTGGTCAAGCGCGCCGGCTTCGCCAGCCAGAGCGTGCCGGTGGGCCACCGTCCGCGCACGGCGGGCACGTCCAAGTACGGCATGCTCGATCGTCTGTGGGTCGGTCTCGCCGATCTTCGCGGCGTGGCATGGCTGATGCGCCGCGCCAAGGTCACGCGCACCGAAGAGGTCTAAACGCGGCTTGGGCCGGGCCTCTGGTGGCAACCGCAAACCCGCCGGGAGCCGACCCTGTTGGTACCTTGTCGGAACCTTGTGGGAGCCGACTTTGTCGGCGATCCCGCGGCAGCGGGCCCGATTGAGGCAAGCACCCATCGCCGACAAGGTCGGCTCCCACCAGGCGGCGGCTAGCGGAAGGTTGCTCGCGGGGTCCAGTGGTCCAGCGCGCGCGCCGTCCGCTCTCGCCCCAGTTCGATCAATTCGCGTGCGCGATAGAACTCGTACACGGTGGAAACGTTGCGCGGGATCTCGATCAGCAGGTCGGGCGGATAGGCGGCCAGGCGCAGCCGCGAAAGATTGGCCTGCATGAGGTCCATGGACTGCGTCATCAGTTCGAACGCGCCCGGGTCCCTGACCTTGGTTTCGCCTTGTGGCAGCACGCGCCCGATCAAGCGGCCCAGGCGTGCGGTATAGCCCTTGTCGGCCACGGCGGCGACATCGCGTTCGGGTGGCTGCTGCATCTCGGCCGCGCCGTCCACGCTCACGGCCATGACGTAATCGGCGTCCTCGCGCATCAGGGGCAGCACGGGCAGCGGGTTGAGCAAGGCTCCGTCGACCAGGCGCCGGCCCTCATGCGTGTAGGGGCGGAACAGCGTGGGGATCGCGATCGAGGCGCGGATCGCGTCGAACAGCGGTCCGCGGGTGAGCCATACCTCGCGTTCCCGGTCGATGTCGGTGGCCACCGCCGTGTACGTGATCGGCAAGTCCTCGATGTTCACCTCGCCGATCAACTCGCGCAGGGCGGCCATGATCCGGTCGCCCTTGATGAACCCACCACCGGAGAAGCTCCAGTCCACCAGGCGCAGGACGTCGAAGCGGGCCAGCGTGGAGACCCAGTCGCGGTAGATATCGAGCTTGCCCATGGCGTAGATGCCGCCGATGAGCGCGCCCATCGAGGTACCGGCGACGGCGACGATCTCGAAGCCGCGTTCCTCCAGTTCCTCGATGGCGCCGATGTGGGCAAGACCCTTGGCCGCACCCGCGCCCAGTGCCAGGGCGACCCGGGGTTTACGCGGCTCGCCGGTGGTGGCGGGCAGGGCGCCGGGATCGGCGATGTCGAGGTCGCTCATGGAACCTGCTTAATGACGGTTGCCGTTGCCCTGGTACCCGGAAAGGGCCAGTTGCAGCAGGATCTTCATTTCCTCGCGCAAGGGCAGCGGCGAGACGATCTCGGCATCCGGACCGTATTTGAGCACGTCCATCAGCAGCTCGCGCGAGTTCGAGTACGGCACTTTCAGTTCGTAGCGGCCATCGGGCAGCCACTCGCCCTTCTGTTGGGAATGCCAGTGCTCGTCCGCCACCCAGCGTGCGGCGTGCGAAGAGAAACGAATGGTCGCCCAGGCTTTCGGCTTGCCGGCGAAGATGCCGTAGCTGGAGGCGAGCAGGTCGTTGAGTTCCGCCTCTTCCACGTCTTTCGCCTTCGCATCCAGCGCCTGCGGTTCGGCGATGCGGTCCACCGCGAAGCTGCGTAGCGCCTCGCGATCGTGGTCCCAGACATCGAGGTACCAGTTGTCGCGGTAGTGGGTCAGGCGTTGTGGCGACACGGTGCGCTTCGTATCGGAGTTCGTCGTGCGCGCGCGGTAGCGAAAACTCAGCTGGCGGCGTTCGAGCACGGCGCCGGCGACCATGCGGAACACTTGCTGGTCCATCTTGCGCGCGCCCCAGGAGATCACCCGGATGCGGTCGACGGGCAGGGCCTTGCCGCTGCCATGGTCGGAGAGCAGTCGCTCGATGCGCGCCTTGAAAGGAGCCAGCGCTCCGGCCAGCACGCCCGGGTCGGAGCGGCCGATCAGCTCGTTCAGGGCCATGAGGGCGGCCAGTTCGTCGCTGGTCAGCCACAGGCCGGGCAGTTCGAAGCTGTCGCCTTCACCCGCTTCGTAGCGGAACGAGGCCTGCTCGCCGGCAACGCTCTGCACGGGCGCACCCAGCGCATCGCGCAGGAAGGCCACATCGCGATAGAGCGTGGCGCGCGAGCATTCCAGCTCGTCCATCAGCCGCGACAGGGGTACCGGGTAATGGGCCGACTTAAGCAGCCGGTGCAGGGTGAGAATGCGCTCGTAGCGGTCCATGGATGTCGCCGGCAGATGGAGCTTTCGGGAAGTGTGTCCGCGCGGGCGTGATGCCCGTATCTACGCAGGCCAAGCATGGCGGTGGGCGGTGCGCTCCGCAAGGGATGACTGCGGCGCACGGCGTAGGATTTCCCTACCCGTGGGAGTCCCGGGTTTGCGCCCGGCACCAATAGGCGCAAAAATGCAGCCTTTGCGATTCGCCGAAGGCCTCCCCGACCATGGCGGAACCGAACGAGGCGCCCCCCATCGCGCTGGCCCACGGGCGGTCCGATGGCGATGGCGCACTCTCCAGCCTGTTCTCCCTACCGATCGTGGTCGTGCAGACGGCCAGCGCCACCGGTTATGGCCTGTGGATGGTGCTCGGCACCGCCCTGGCCCTGGGCCTCTACCCGGACGGTCGCGGCGACGTGCTCGCCCCGTTGTCGATCGGGCTGGTGCTGGTGGGCGTCGGCCTCGTGGCGACCTGCCTGCGCTTGCCCTTCGCGCCGGAATGGCACGGTTGGAATCCCGTGAAGCGGATGATGCCGACCCCGGAAGGCATGATCGCCATGGCGACCTTCCTGCCGATGCTGGCCTTGGGCGGCCTGGCGCGCGGTGGCAACGATTTCTGGGCGACCCGGCTGGCCGGCGCGGTGCTCATGCTCTGCAGCCTGGCCACCCTGGTCTATACGGCACGCGGCGATTCGCGTGGTCTGCGGGGCCCGGTGGCCTCGATGGCCAATACCCTCCCCCTCGGCCGGACGATCTCCGCCCTCTTCGCCGGTGGCCTGTGGTTCTGGCTCTGCGTCGCATTGCAGGTTGAGACGCCGATCGATCCGTTCAATCCATGGCGACTGGCCCTGCTCGGGGTGGCGCTCTCCCTGGGCCTGGTGGAGGGCATGCGTTGGCGCGCGTTGCGCCAGCTGGCCGAGGAATGCGGCAAGATCGCGAGTATCACGGGCGGGCGTAGCGCGGTCTCGCTGCTTGGTTGGCGCTTTGGCGTAGCGACACTCGCGATCGGATTGCCCTGCCTGTTGTTGATCGCCCATCCGCCTGGTGCGACGCAGGCGTGGGCTGCCGGTCTGGCCGCGTTAAGCTGTGTTGTCGGTCAATGTCTCGAACAGCGGCTCTACGGCCGCGCATACGCCCGGCTGGTCACAAGCTAGGCAAGATCATGGCGCGGGGGCGCGCCGCTGGCCGTCCAGACGGCCAAAAAATACGATTTCCAATCCACATCCGGGTAGACGATGAAAAAACTGCTTATCGCCACGCTCGTCCTCGCCGCGTTGCCGTTCACGGCATCGGCACAGGACGCCAACGCCAATCCGAACCAGGACCCGTCCCAGAATGGCGGCTGGACGGGTTCGGGCGAATTCGGTTTCGCCTCGTCCCGTGGCAACTCCCGCTCCGAGAACGCCAATGCGAAGCTCGGCCTCAGCCAGGAAAACGAGGTCTGGAAGAACAACTTCTTCCTCAACGGATTGCGCTCGAAGGGCGAGGTTTCCGTCACCGACGGCGACGGCAACACCGTCGACAAGTTCAGCACCACCGCGAACCGTTACGACACGGGCGCCTCGGTTGGCTACAAGTTCGATCCGCGCAGCTACGTGGTGACCGCCGCCCGTTACGAGCACGACGATTTCGGCGCCAACCTATGGCAGGGCATCATCTCGGTCGGTTACGGTTACATCGCGCTGAAGAACGAACGCGCCGAGCTGTCGTTCGAAATCGGTCCCGGTTTCAAGCGCTACCAGCCGGCGAAGTCGACCCGCGCGGTGTTGAACGCCGACGGCACGCCGGCTGTCGACGCCGAGGGCAACGCCCTCTCCGAGACCTACACGCCGAGCGCCGAGAGCGAAGTGGTCGGCCGCGGCCTGATCAACGGCAAGTACCGCCTCACCGACAATACGGCGCTGGAAGATACGCTACTGGTGGAAGCGGGCTCGAAGAACCAGTACTACCAGAACGATATCGGCGTCTCGGTCAGCATGACGAAGAAGATGGCGCTCAAGGTCGGCTACCAGATCCGCTACAACAGCGACACGCAGCCGGGCACGGTCAGCACGGACAAGCTGATGACGACCAACCTCGTCTATAACTTCTGACGTTCCGGCTTCGGAAGCATCGCCGACCCTGTCGGCGATGCTCTTCCCCCGAACCCCTCAGCGCTGCGGCTTCAGGAAATCCTCGGCGCCCAGCCCAAGCAGCATCGCCGCCACTTCGTGCCCCAGCTCCACCGGCGTGTCGTCCGTGCTGTCCGCCTGCGCGTGCAGCAGCTCGCCGGTGGCGGCGTTGCCGACCATGCCGTGCAGGGTGAGCCCATGTTCGGCGACGACGCACCATGCGCCGATGGCCACCGCGCAACTGCCGCCGAGCTTTTCGTTCATCGCCCGCTCCGCGTTCACGGCGATGCGGGTTTCCTCGTCTTCCAGCGCCGCAAGCAATTCACTGACGCGCCTGTCGTTCGTTCGGGACTCCACGGCGATCGCACCCTGGCCTGGAGCCGGCAGCCAGCTGGGGCTGGCCAGTCGCGTACGGATGCGCTGGCCGAGGCCGAGCCGCTCCACGCCCGCGCATGCGAGGATGATCGCGTCGTAGTGACCGTCATCGAGCTTGGCCAGCCGCGTGTTCACGTTGCCGCGCAGGTCGAGCAATTGCAGGTCGGGACGCAACGCGCGCAACTGGGCCTGGCGACGCAACGACGAGGTGCCGACGCGGGCACCGTTGGGTAGCTCGGCGAGGTTCGCGTAGTCGTTGGCGATGAAGGCATCGGCGGCGTCGGCGCGTGGCAGGACGGCGGAAAGGGCGAAACCCGGCTCCAGTTCGGCGGGAACGTCTTTAAGGGAGTGCACGGCGATATCCGCGCGATCCTCCAGCATCGCCACCTCCAACTCCTTCAGGAACAGGCCCTTGCCGCCGATCGTGGCAAGCGAGCGATCGAGGATCTCGTCGCCCCGCGTGGAGAGCGGTACCAGTTCGACGACCAGTCTAGGATGCGCCTGGCGCAGCAGGCCGGCCACGTGTTCGGCTTGCCAGAGGGCCAGCGCACTCTTGCGGGTGGCGATGCGGAGTGGTGCGGTCATGGCGGTCCGTACGGGGCTATCGTGAAAGGTGACGATTGTCCCGCAAACCACCTCCGAGCGCAGCGCGGCGGAACATCCCTGCGTCAGGCGCCCGGAGTGCGGAGCAGCTGGCGGATCGCCGGCAGGTTGCGCCGGCTCACCTCGGGGGCGATCTCGGTGCCGGCCAGGCGGGCCAGCACCCGACCGTCGGCCAGTGTCTTCAGTCCCAGCAGCCGCTCGCGCGGAACCAGGCAATTGCGATGCAGGCGGACCAGGCGCTCGCCGTGCGCGGCCTCGAGCTGGCGCAGCGATTCATCGATCAGCCACATGCCGCCGCGATGGTGCACGGCCACGTACTTCTCGTCGGCGAGCAGGTAGAGCACCTCGTCGAGCGCCACGCGCACCTCGTCCGCGCCATGCCTCGCACGCAACCAGGCGCCCCGTTCGGCGTGGGTGGGCTGGCGTCTCGCCATGGCGCGCTCCATCGCCTCATCCAGCCGCTCGGCGCGGACCGGCTTCAACAGGTAGTCCGTCGCGCCGAGGTCGAAGGCGCTGAGCGCGTGTTGCTCGTAGGCGGTACAGAAGATCACCTGGGGCGGCGCGGACAACGTGGCGAGCCGCTTCGCCGCGAGCGTTCCCGTCAGCCCGGGCATTTCGATGTCGAGCAGGACGAGGTCGGGCTTCAACTGGGTGCAAGCCTCCAGCACGGCGTCGCCATCGGCGACTTCGCCCACCACGGTGACGTCCTGGCGGCGGGCCAGCAAGGTACGCAGGCGCATCCGCGCCAGCGGTTCGTCATCGGCGATCAGTACGCGCATGCGCGGACTCCGGCAGGAACAGGGTCACGACGAAACGGTTGTCGTCGGTCTCGGCGCGCACCGTGGCGCGCTCGCCGAAGTGGAAGCGCACGCGTTCACGGACGCTGCGCAAGCCGTGCCCGTTACCCGGGGTGGCGGGCGCGTCGGACAGCGGATTGTCGACCACGATCTCCACGCCACCCGGCACGCGGCGGCCGCCGAGGCGGATCGTCCCTCCCGCGCGGCTGGGCTGAACGCCGTGGCGGATCGCGTTTTCCACCAGCGGCTGCAATAGCAGGCGCGGCAGCGGGAGGTCGTCCGGCACGTCGATGGCGCGCTCCACACGCAGCCGGTCGCCCAGGCGCAACGCCTCGATTTCCAGGTAGCGATCCACCAGCGCCCATTCCTCGCCCAGCGTTCCCACGGACGTCTGGTCGCTGCCCAAGGCGGCGCGGAACAGTTCGGCGAGGTTTTCGACGGTGCGCTCGGCGGCGTCGGGGTCCACGCGGATCAGCGCGGCCACGGCATTCATGCTGTTGAACAGGAAATGCGGCCGGATGCGAGCCTGCAAGGCGGCCACCTGTGCCTGCGCCTCCGCCGCCACGCGTGCCTGCCATTGCGCCACGACATAGAAATAGCGCAGCAGCCCCGCGCCGAGGAGGCCGGTGGCAAGCACGCTGTCGCGCACGAAACGGAATCGCGAAGCCGGGCTGAGACCGGCGCCGAGGTTGTGGTCGATCCAGCCAAGCAGGGTGGCGCTGAGCCCCACCGTGACCACCAGCAGCAGCCAGACGGCGGCGTAAGGCCACAGCCAGGGCAACCGCTGCATCCAGGGGCGCAACTTGCACAGCGCCACCGTCAGCAACATCGACAACCAGCTGGTGAACAACACGGCGATGCAATAGTCGCGCAGGTCACCGTCGTTACCCGGCGCGAGCCACATCAGGGTGACGGTGAGCGCACCCACCACCAGCAGTGCGAACAGTACCGGCAGGCTGCAGAAATCGGGCAGCGGCGCCGATGGCGGACGTGGATGGGCGGGACTGACGGACGGGGTGGCTGGCATGCGGCGAGTATGCCGGATGCTCCCCGGCGCCAGCGCGCGGCCGATCACGCGTCGGCGAAACGCTCCGCGAGCCAGGCGCGAATGTCAGCGATCTCCGCCAGGCTGACCTGGTGGCCCATGGGGTAGCTATGCCAGTCGATGCGATGCCCGAGCGTTTCCAGGGCCCGGCGCGATTGCTCGCCCAGGGCCATGGGCACGATCGGGTCGGCACTGCCATGCCCCCAGAAGATCGGCGTGGCGTGGTTCGCACCGCTTCGTTCCGCCTCGATCGTCTCGTGCAGGGGCAGGTAGGCCGACAGCACCAGGATGCCGGCCAGCGACTCGCGATGACGGAGTCCCGCCGAAAGCGCCATCGCGCCGCCCTGGGAGAAACCGGCCAGCACGATGCGCGACGCGGGCACGCCACGTTCCACCTCGCGCGCGATCAGGGTTTCCACGTCGGCGATCGAGGCGCGGATGCCTTCGACATCCTGCTTGTCGGCGATCGCGAGGCCCTTGATGTCGTACCACGCGCGCATGGGCATGCCGCTGTTCACCGTCACCGGCCGGACCGGCGCATGGGGGAACACGAAGCGTATGCCCGGCCATGCCGGGTCGACCAGCTCGGGCACGATCGGCGCGAAGTCGTCGCCGTCCGCGCCCAGGCCATGCAGCCAGATCACCGACCAGACGGGCGAAGGACGGGTTTCGCGTTCGACGGTGGGCAGCGGCATGCTCTTATTCCCCCAATCCGAGTTCGGTCGCGAAGAAGGTCATCGACAGCGCCTGGTTGCCCACCCGCTGGCTGAAGGGTGCGCCGATGCCGTGGCCGGCATTCATGCGCGTGAGCAACAGCACCGGCTGGCCAGAGGTCCTGGCGTCCTGCAGGGCGGCGGCGAACTTGCGCGACTGCCAGGGCGCCACGCGCGGGTCGTTCGCACCCGTGGTCAACAACACGGCCGGGTACTTCGTGCCCTTCTTCACGTTGTGCAGGGGCGAATACGCCAGCATGGCCTTCGCGATCGCCGGGTCCTTGACCGAGCCGTACTCGCTCACATTGTACGGTCCGTTCGCAAAAGCGGTTTCGTGGCGCGGCACGTCGTAAATGCCCACGGCACCCACCACCGCGCGGTATTGCTCGGGATGCTGGGTCAGCGCCGCACCCATCAACAATCCACCGTTGCTGCCGCCGAGGATGCCCAGGTGGCCCGTGTCGGTCCACTTCGTGTCGATCAGCGCCTGCGACGCCGCGTAGAAGTCGTCGAACACGTTCTGCTTGCGCTGCTTCTGGCCCTGCTCGTGCCAGGCCTCGCCGAACTCGTTGCCGCCGCGGATGTTGGCGTAAGCCAGCACGCCACCACGTTCCAGCCACGCCAGGTTCGGGCCGACGAACCCCGGGGTGACCGGAATCCCGAAGCCACCATAGCTATAGAGGATGGTGGGACGCTTGCCGTTCGGCGTGATGCCGTCCATCGCGATCACGGTGACCGGGATCTTGCTGCCGTCCTTCGAGGTGCCTTCCACGCGGGTGACGCGAATCTTCGAATAGTCTGCGGCCGGCTTCACTTCGAAGATGGTCTTCAGCGAGCCGCTGGCGCCGTCGTACTCGGCCCAATGCGTGGGCGTGGTCCATCCCGCATACGAGATCAACGCCTTGTCCTGGCCCTTTTCCGACGCCACGCCGCCGATGGCCACGCCTGTGGCCGGAAGCGGCACGCGGCGCACGAAGCCCGCTTTCGCGTCGTACTGGTCGGCCCACCAGTCGGGGCCGGCACTGCGCACGACGAGGAAACCATCGCCGAGCGGCGTCACATGCTGGATGGCGCCTTCGCCTTCGGCGAGAACATCGACGGCCTTGCCATCGGCTCCTATCGTGACGATCTTGCCGCGCGGTGCGCCGGCGAAGGTCACCACGTAGAGGCGGTCGCCCACCCAGCTGGCCGAACGCACATCGGCCTCGTGGCCCAGCACGCGCTTGAATTCGCCCGTGCCTTCGCGCAGGTAGACCTCGGCGGGACCGCCGTCTCCTTCATTGGCGAGCAACGCGGTGGACTTGCCGCCTTCGCCCTCCATGAGGATGTACTCGGCCACGTGCGAGTAGCCCTTGCCGAACACGATACGGTCCTTCGCCACGGGCTGGCCGATCACGTGGTGGGCGAGGTAGGCGTCGAACTCGCGCAAGGGTTTGCCTGCGGTCGGCGCGTCGAAACGCGCGTAGATCACGCCTTTTTCGTCGACATCCCAGGCCAGCGCTTGCGGCGTGGTGCCACCGCCGGCGAATGGCAGTTCGTCGCCGAGCGGCTTGCCGGTCTTCGTATCGAGGATATGGATGGTGGTGAGCTCGCTTCCGCCTTCGGCCGTTCCGTACGCGAGGTAGCGGCCGCTCGGTGACGGCCAGTAGGCCGTGATGGCCGTGTTGCCGTCACCTTTGTTGAGATCCACCAGCGTGCGTGTCTCGCCATCGGGCCAGGCCTTCGCCACGAGCACGGGCTGGGGCTGCGGCGGCGTGTTCTCGAAGTAGAACAAGGTGCCGCCCGCCAGCGTCGGCGACGAGCGTGTCGTGGAGGTGATCGACAACTCGCGGATGCGCGCGCTCAACGTCTTGCCCAGTGGCATCGCGCCGATGGTGGCTTCGGTGTACGCGTTCTGCGCCTCGATCCACTTCGTCACGTCGGGCGCACCGGGGTTCTCCAGCCAGCGGTACGGATCGTTCACCGGCTGCCCCGCGAGGGTTTCCGACACCACGCGTTTCGGTGTGGACGGCGGCTGGGGCGCGGCGGCGTGCGCGGCGAAGGCGACGAACAGGCTGGCGGCAAGCAGGCGTGGAACGATGGCGCGCATGGGTGGACTCCGGGGGAGGAACACCGAGCGTAGCAAAGCGCGCCGCGTCGCGACCCTGCCGAGCGTTGGGTTGGCGGTCCTGATGGGTGGGCTGTGTAGCCGGGTCGGTTCCCACCGAATAAGGGGGGCGCGCTATGCTCGACCGATTTGCCCGACCCGGAAACCGCACGATGCGTGTATTTGCCGCCGCCCTGCTCACCGTCCTTGCCACCGGACCAGCCGTCGCTGCCACGCACGGCCCAGCCGCGCAGGCCTCCACCGAAGCGCAGGCCCCCGCCGCCGCGCCCGCGGCGCCGCTGGACATGGAAACGATCATGGCCAATCCGGACTGGATCGGCCCGCCGGTGGAAGATGCTTACTGGGGCGTCGACGGCAGCCAGGTCTACTACTCGCTCAAGCGCGATGGCAGCCCGGTGCGCGATCTATGGCGCGTGCCGGCGAGCGGCGGCACGCCGGAACAGTTGGACCCGGCGGCCGCCGCGAACGCCGACGGAGGCACCCCCGTGTTCGACCGGGAACGCCGGCACGCCGCCTTCGTCCGCCATGGCGACATCTTCCTGCGCGATCTCGCCACGGGCGCCACCGTGCAGCTGACCCGCACGGCGGCCAAGGAGCGCGATCCGCGTTTCTCCATCGATGGCCGCCTGCTGACCTTCCGCGCCGACAACGATTGGTTCACCTATGCGCTGACCGGTGGGCCGGTGGTGAAGGCCGCGGACCTCGAAGAGAAGGACGATCCGAAGGCGAAGAAGCCGGACGACCTGGCCGACGACCAGCAGTCGCTGTTCAAGACGCTGCGTGGGCTGCGTGCCGACGAAGAGGCGATGAAGACCGATGCCGACGCGCTGGCCGCGGCCGATCCAGGCCGCGCGCCGAAGCCCTTCTGGCTCGGCAAGAACGTGAGCATCGCCGACACCTCGTTGTCGCCGGACGGCCGCTGGATGCTGGTGGTGACCCAGGCCAAGGACGCGGATGCGGGAAAGATCGCCGACCTCACCCATTACGTGACCGAATCCGGCTACGCGGAAACCGAGGCGACGCGTGCCTACGTCGGTCGCAACGATCCCGCGCCACAAACCCTGCGACTGCTCGACCTGAAGACGCACGCCACGTTCGAGCTCGACACGGCCACGCTGCCCGGCATCGGCGACGATCCGCTGGCGGACATCCGTGCAAGGACCATCGCCGCATTGCGCAAGGATGGCAAGGGCGACCGTGCCGATGCGCTCGCCGCACCGAAGAAGCGGCCTGTCATCGTCAACGGTGAATACAGTCCCGGCATGGTCTGGAGTGACGATGGCGGTGAAGTGGCCGTGCAGCTGCGCGCCGTCGACAACAAGGATCGCTGGATAGCGACGGTGGATTTCGACCGCCATGCGCTCGTCGCCCGACACCGCCTCACCGACAAGGCGTGGATCAATTGGGACGGTAACGATTTCGGCTGGCTGCGCGATGGCCGCACCCTCTGGTACCTGAGCGAGGAATCGGGTTACGCACAGCTCTACACCAAGCCCCTCGGTGGAAAGGCCAGGGCGGTGACGTCGGGCCGTTTCGAAGTGGATCACCCCGTGCTCAGCCCCGACGGCACGCGCTTCTACGTGCGCGCGAACAAGGTGGCGCCGTATAGCTACGACATCTATGGCGTGCCGGTGACGGGTGGCGATCTCGTCCGGATCACCCGGTTCCAGGGCCTGGACGATTTCAGCCTGTCGCCGGATGGCAGCCGTCTCGCGGTGCTGCACTCGGCGCCGTACGTGCCATCCCAGCTGGCCGTGGTCGGCGTGGATGGCACGGCCGCGCACGAGCTCACCGATACGCGCAAGCCGGCGTATGCGGCGCGTGACTGGATCGCGCCGAAGATCGTCGAGGTACCCTCGCGGCACGGTGCGGGGACGATATGGGCGAAGTTCTACGGCCCCGCCGACGCGGCCGCGGCGGCGTCCCGCCCGGCGGTGATCTTCGTCCACGGCGCGGGCTACCTGCAAAACGTCCATCTGTCCTATCCGGCTTATTTCCGCGAGCAGATGTTCCACAACCTGCTGGTGCAGCGTGGCTACGTGGTGCTCGACATGGACTACCGCGCCTCCAAGGGCTACGGCCGCGACTGGCGTACCGCGATCTACCGGCGGATGGGTCATCCCGAACTGGACGATCTGCTCGACGGCAAGGCCTGGCTGGTGGAACGGCAAGGCGTGGACCCGAAGCGCGTAGGCATCTACGGTGGCAGCTATGGAGGCTTCATGACTCTCATGGCCTTGTTGCGGGCGCCGGGAGAATTCGCCGCGGGCGCCGCGCTCCGGCCGGTGACCGACTGGACCAGCTATAACCACGAGTACACCTCGAACATACTCAACGACCCGCAGCTGGACCCCGAGGCGTACACGGCCAGCTCACCCATCCGTTATGCCGAAGCCCTGGCCGATCCGCTATTGATCGAGCATGGCCTGATCGACGACAACGTGCTGGCCAGCGATTCCGTCCGCCTGTACCAGCGCTTCATCGAACTACACAAGAAGAACTTCTGGATGTCGCTCTATCCGATGGAGCGGCATGGCTTCGTGCATGCCGATTCGTGGTACGACGAGTACCGCCGCATCGACGAACTGTTCCGCGACTCGTTGGAAAACCGGTCGCGCTGAGCCTCGCAACGCGCTAACGTATTCCTTTCCTGACGGCAAGCATCCATGGCCGACGCCCGAGATATCCGCGCCGACGCGCTCCTCAACGAGATGAAGGACGGCGACGGGCAGCGCCTGAAGGTTTTCCTGGGCGCCGCGCCGGGCGTGGGCAAGACCTTCGCGATGCTGTCCGCGGCGCGCGACCTGCGCCGGCAAGGGATCGACGTGGTGGCCGGGCTGGTCGAGACGCATGGCCGCGCCGACACGGCGGCCCTCCTCGAAGGCATCGAGGTGTTGCCCCCGCGGATCGTGCGCTATGCCGGACGCGAGTTCAGCGAGTTCGACCTGGAAGCCGCGCTGGCGCGCAAGCCGGCGGTGCTCCTTGTCGACGAACTGGCCCATACCAACCTGCCGGGAGGGCGTCACGAGCGTCGCTGGCAGGACATCGCCGAATTGCTCGATGCCGGTATCGAGGTCTACACGGCGCTCAACGTGCAGCACCTGGAAAGCCTCAACGACCAGGTTCGCCGGATCACCGGCGTGGCCGTGCGCGAGACGGTGCCCGATGCGTTCCTCGATCGCGCGCGCGACATCGTGCTGGTGGACCTGCCGCCGCGCGAACTCATCGGCCGCCTGCAACAGGGCAAGGTCTACGTGCCCGAGACCGCGGCCGTCGCGCTCGATGCCTTCTTCTCGCCGACCAACCTCGCCGCCTTGCGTGAGTTGGCGGTGGAGACCGTGGCCGCTCATGTGGAAAGCGACCTGCGCGGACACATGCTCGCCCGTGGTGGCGCCATGCCGGTGCGACGCCGCGTGATGGTGGCGATCGACGGTGCGACGCAGAGCGAATACCTGGTGCGCATCACCCGGCGCATCGCCGAAAGACGCGGCGCGCCCTGGAGCGTGCTCTTCGTCGATCGCGGTGGCGTGGACGGCGAACGCCGCGAGCGCGTGGATGCGGCGATGCGGCTGGCGCGCCGCCTGGGCGGCGAAGCGGAGATCCTGCGCGGTCACGCTGTCGCCGACGAATTGCTGGCATGGGCCAATCGGGAGGGCGTGGGCCAGATCATCGTGGGCCGCACGCGCGAACGGCCGATCGCCCGGCGGCTTGGCTTTTCGTTGACCCAGCAGCTGCTTCGCCGCGGCGCACACCTGGAACTCACGATCGTCGCCACGCCAGTGGAGCGCGCCAAGGCGCGCCGACGCCTGCGTTTCGCCGATGGGAACGGTTCGCGCCGCGAGTACGCCATCGCCACGGCGGCCACCGCGGTGGCGATGGCGCTGTCGTTCGTGGCGGACCGCTTCCTGTCGGTCGCCAACCTCTCGCTGATCTTCCTTACCGCCGTGCTGTTCGTCGCGGTGCGCACGCGCATGGCGGTGGCGGTCTTCACGGCCCTGCTCTGCTTCCTTGGCTACAACTTCTTCTTCGCGCCGCCCCGCTACACGCTGGTGATCGCCAACGCGGACGACGTGCTCGCCGTGGTGTTGTTCCTGGTCGCCGCGCTGGTCTGCAGCCGGCTCGCGACGCGACTGGCAGGGCAAGTCACTTCCCTGCGCGCGGCACAGGTGCGCGCCCGGGCGCTGGTCGCCCTGGGCCAGCAGCTGGCGACCTCGGCCGATGCCGATGGCGTGCGCGCGGTCGCCGCCCGCGCCCTCGCGCGCACGCTCGACATCGACGTGGCGGTGCTGGCGCGGGACGCATCGGGGGACCTTGCGATCGCCGCGTCGGTACCCGATACCTTCGCGCTTTCGACACAGGATCTCGCCGCCGCCGATTGGAGCGAAACCCACGCCGAGCCGGCCGGACGCTACACCGATACGCTCAACGGTGCCGCATGCTGGGTGCTGCCGCTGGGTGCCGACGGCCGCCGTGCGGGCGTCGTCGCGTTACGTTTCCCTTCCGGACAGGGCGAGCCGGACGCCGACCGGCGCGGCCTGGCCCTGGCCATGGTCCAGGACGTGGGACAGGCACTGGATCGTGCGCGGCTCGCCACGGAACTGGAGAGCGCACGCGTGCAGGGAGAGACCGAGCGTCTGCGCAACGCGCTGCTTTCGTCGGTCTCGCACGACCTGCGCTCGCCACTCGCCTCGATGATCGGTGCCGCCGGCACGTTGCTGAGCTACGACACGCAGTTGCCGGACAACGAACGCCTCGAATTGCTGCAAGCCATCCTGGGTGAAGGCCAGCGCCTCGACCGTTACATCCAGAACCTGCTCGACATGACGCGCCTGGGCCACGGCACGCTGAAACTCAATCGCGATTGGGTGGATGCCGGGGAGATCGTGGTCGCCGCCGTGGGACGCATGCGCAAGCTGTTCCCGGATGTGCGCGTGGACGTACACCTGCCCGGGGATACGGTCCTGTTGCACGTCCATCCCGCCCTTATCGAGCAAGCCCTGTTCAACATCCTCGAGAACGCCGCGCGTTTCTCGCCGGTGAACGAGCCCGTGCGCGTGATCGTGCGGACCGAGGCCGGCCGCTTGCTCGTCGATGTGATCGATCGCGGCCCGGGCATTCCCGAGGACGAGCGGGCGCGGATCTTCGACATGTTCTATTCGGTGTCGCGTGGCGATCGCGGCGGACAGGGCACGGGGCTGGGTCTTGCGATCTGCCGCGGCATGATCGGCGCGCACGGGGGTGGCGTCGAGGCTTTGCCCAGTACGGGTGGTGGCACGACCATTCGCATCTCGCTGCCCTTGCCGCCACCGCCGGACGACCGCCCATGAATCCGACCGCTCCCCGCGTGCTCGTGATCGACGACGAGGCACAGATCCGCCGTTTCCTCGACATCGGCCTTCGCGCCGAGGGCTACCAGGTGTTCCTGGCCGCTACTGGCGAGGAAGGCCTGGGGCTCGCCGCCACGCAATCGCCCGACCTGGTCATCCTCGACATCGGCCTGCCCGACCGTGAAGGTCACGACGTGTTGCGGGAGTTGCGCCAGTGGAGCCAGGTGCCCGTGTTGATGCTCTCGGTGCGCGATGCGGAAGCGGAAAAGGTGAAGTCGCTGGACAGTGGTGCGAACGACTACGTGACCAAGCCGTTCGGTATCCAGGAACTGATGGCGCGTCTGCGGGTGCTCCTCCGGCAGGGTGCGAAGGCGGGACAGTCGGAGGCGCCGGTGCGATACGACGACGGCACGTTGTCGATCGATCTCGCTCGACGGGAGGCGATCCTCGAAGGGCAGGCCGTCGCCCTCACGCGCAAGGAGTTCGCGGTGCTGTCCTTGCTCGTCCGCCATCCTGGCCGCGTGGTCAGCCAGCAACAGATCCTGCGTGAAGTGTGGGGGCCCACGCATACGCACGACACCCATTACCTACGCATCGTGATGGGCAAGCTGCGGCAGAAGCTGGGCGACGATCCTTCCGCACCGCGCTGGTTGAAGACGGAACCGGGTGTCGGCTATCGCTTTCCCGCGAACTGATCGTTCGTCCTCACGCCAGCTTCATATCCGTCGCCACGCGCGTGATCCCCATCACAGCCCGGGCCTTCCGGGCCATTTCTCAGACTAGTCCGATGTTCTTCCCCGGCGCGGGCGTGCAGCCTCACGCGTTCCTTCCCGCATGGAGCATCGCGTGCACCGTTTGCCACCTATCGCCGTATCGATCGTCGCCACCGCCGTTGCCATCGGCATCATCTACACGTCCCGCGCCACCGAGGTGGACTGCACCGACGAGCACTACGTTGCCGGAGAGCGGTCGCTGCCGACGCACGACGAAGCGCTGGCTCAGTGCCGCGAGGAAGAGCAGGCGATGACCGATGACAGGAACGGCCACTACGAGAAAGAGCGCTCCTGCTACGACGTGACGCCGCCGGGCACGCACGGTCCGTGGAAGCACGGACGTATCGCCGTGGACGTGATCGAGCGGCAGAGCGGCGATGCATACACGTTCGAGGCATTGTGGATGTGCAAGCCGTCGACCGACTAAGGAAGGCTCTGGTGGGAGCCGACCTTGTCGGCGATCCCGCGGCAGCGGGCCAGGTCAGGCAAGCACCATCGCCGACAGGGCCGGCTCCCACCATGTCGGTTTTCGACCGTCAGGCACTCATGGCCTGACGCGCCAGGTAGCGCCCGGGTGAATCGCCGAAGGCCTTGCGAAACATCGCCACGAAGGCGCTCGGCGTGGCGTAGCCGAGCGCGTCGGCCACGATCGATACCGGTTCGCCGTGGGCCAGGCGTTCGAGGGCACGGGTAAGCCTTGCCTGTTGTCGCCACTGCGCCACGCTGCACTGGGTTTCCTGGCGGAACAGGCGTGTGAGCGTGCGCACGGACATGCCGGCCCAACTGGCCCATTCCTCGATGCCGCGCGTGTCGTCCGGGCGTTCGAACATCGCCATCGCGATGCGCCGCAAGCGCCGGTCGACCGGCATGGGCAGGTGCAATTGCTCAACGGGCGCACGGCGCATCTCGTCGAGCATGACGGCGAAGAGCCGGTCCCTCTCCGGTTCGCTTTCCGCATGCCTGGGCCAACCCGCGGCACGCTTGATGATCGCGCGGAACAGGTCGTTCACCCCCACGACGCAGGGCCGGTCCGGAAGCCCCGCCGCGGCGCACGGCGCGATGAATACGCCCCAGGCGTGGCTTGGACCAGCGATGCTGACCGTATGCATCTCCCCCGGCGGCATCCAGCCGGCACGATGCGGTGGCAGCAGCCATGAGCCGTGCTCCGTCCGCGTGATGACAAGGCCCTGTTCCACATAGAAAAACTGGCCTCGCACGTGGCTGTGCCAGTCGGTTTCCTCAAGCGGGATTTCACCGCGCGCCTCGTAGGCGATGAGCGGCGGACCATCGGCGCTTTCCAGTAGGGCGTGCAGGTTCTCGTCCAGCATTTGGCCATTTCTCGACATAACTTGGCCAGATAACGATATCAGGCCGATAGCTTCCATGGCTAACATTTGCACTCCCAACTAAGTGTTCCGGCGTGGCGGCTTCTCGCCACGCTCAGGGACCATCGACGCCGGAGATCGTCCCCATGATCCGTCTCGTCACCCGCGACTACAGTGAATTGGGCGAAGGCCAGGAGGCAGGCGAAGCCCTGGTGACCTTCGTGGCCTGTGCCCACGCCATGCTCGATCCGAGCACCCCCGAAGACCAGGTCAGGCGGCTGGAACCGCGCCTCCTGGCCCAACTGCCCACCCTGAAAGCCCTCGGGATATTCGACCTGTTCGACGTACGCGACCCTGCCCTGGCCGCCCTGCTGGCCGACGAGCCTTAGCCGTTGCCGCACGGGAATATCTGCCGCACGCATATTTGCCTTGACAACTATATTTTTGGCAATAGAATGTGCGGCTATGAACAACAGTGTATGCCCCACCCCCGACGGCAGGGATAGCCTCGGCTCCCTGATCGGCATGGTCCGGAGCGAGATCGTGCGAGCGATCGAGTCCGACCTCGCCGCGCAAGGGGCGGACCTGAAGTTCACCCAGTTCCATGTGCTCAAGCGCCTGGCGGTGTTCGGGCCGATGTCCGCGACCGAACTCGCCCGCGCGGTGGACGTGGACGGTGGCGCGATGACGCGACAGCTCGACCAGCTGGAAGCCAAGGGTTACCTGCGCCGCCAACCGCACCAGCAAGACCGGCGCGCGTTGAGGATCGAGCTGACCGAGGCGGGCGAAGCGCTCTGGCGGCACTTGTACGAAAGCAACGTGGCGACGCTCGAACGCGCCCAGCGCGACCTTTCCGCGGAAGAGCGCGAGCGCCTGCACGATTACCTGGGGCGCGTGCTCAACGCGCTCCGCGAAAAAGACTGATTCACTGTCGAGGCAAAACTCATGCGTCTGCACACTCTCGTGGCGGCCGTCGGGGCCGCGTTGATCCTTTCCGGCTGCGTGACCAGCCGCGGCCTGGACCCGCAGGGCCAGCTGACCGATCCGGCCACCCTCCATGCCGACCGCAGCCTGGCCAAGGCGCAGGTCTCTCCGGCGAACTGGCCGGCGGCGGACTGGTGGACCGGGCTGGGCGACAGCCAGCTCGGCGCGCTCATCGAGGAAGCGCTGAAGGACAATCCCGACCTCGCCTCGGCCGATGCGCGCGTGCGCCAGGCCCAGGCGCAGAGCGGCGCGGCCGACGCCTCGCGTGATCCCACCTTCAACGTGGGCGGCGGCGTCGCCGGTGCGCATCTTCCGGGCACGTTGTTCCCCGCGCCGCTGGGCAACCATTTCAGCTGGACGAAGTACGGCTACGGCAACTTCAACTGGGACCTCGACCTGTGGGGCGGCAAGCGCGCCGCATGGGAAGCCGCGCTCGGCTCGCAGCGTGCGGCGGAGATCGACGCCCGCGCCGCGCGCATCGAGATCTCGACCAATGTCGCGCGTGCCTACGTGCAGCTTGGCTATGCGTTCACCCAGATGGACGTGGCCAAGGCCGAACTCGATCGCAGCGTCGCGTCGCGCGACCTCACCCGCCAGCGCGTCGCCGCCGGGGTCGACAACCAGATCCAGATCAAGCAGTCCGACACCGAGGTCGCCACGGCCGAGCGTGAAATGGCCGTGGCCCAACGTGCCATCGATTCGGCCCGGAGCACGTTGAGCGTGCTGCTCGGCAAGGGTCCGGACCGTGGACTCGACATCGGCCGCCCGGCGGTGCTCACGCCGTCGGCTGTCGCGGTACCGGCCAACCTGCCGGCGGATCTGCTCGGCCATCGCGCCGACCTCGTCGCCGCGCGTTGGCGCGTGGAAGCTGCCTCGAAGGACATCGCCGCGGCGAAGACGGAATTCCTGCCCAACGTCAGCCTGGGCATCCTCGCCGCGCAGGTGGCGGGTGGCTCGGAAAACCTGTTCGCATCGCGTGCCCGCTTCTGGCAGGTGCTGCCGGCCTTCAGCCTGCCGATCTTCGATGGTGGCCGTCTCCGCGCGAACCTGGCGGGGAAGGATGCGGAATACGACCTTGCCGTGGCCCAGTACAACAAGACGCTGGTCGGCGCATTGAACGAGGTCGCCGACGATCTCTCCGCGCTGGATTCGTTCGGTACGCAGATCGCCGCGCAACAGCGCGCCGAGGACGCGGCACGGCAGGCTTACGACCTCTCGCAGCAGCGCTACAAGGCGGGTGTCGGCAGCTACCTGGAATCGCTCATCGTGCGCCAGCAGTTGCTCCAGGCCCAGCAGCGCATGGCCGCGCTCCGCGCCCAGCAGGTCGATACCTCCGTCCAACTGATCCAGGCGCTCGGCGGCGGTTTCCGCCCCGAGGCGGACGACCAGCCCGTCGCCGCCGCCACGCCGGCCCATCACTAAGAACACGTCCCGAGGCACCTAACGATGTCACAAGAAACCACCGCCCCTGCCGGCGCCGTCGTGGCGCCGCCACCGAAGAGCCGTCGCGGCTTCTTCCTCAAGCTCCTTGTCGTGGTGCTCGTCCTGGCCGCCATCGGCTGGACCGTCTGGTATTTCGTGGACGGCCGCTGGTACGAGGACACCGACGACGCCTACGTCAACGGCAACGTCGTGCAGATCACGCCGCAGATCGCCGGTACCGTCACCTCGATCGGTGCCGACGACGGCGACCTGGTCCACCAGGGCGACGTGCTGGTGAAGCTCGATCCGAGCGACGCCGAAGTGGCCCTCGAAAGCGCGCGCGCCAACCTGGCCAACACCGTGCGCCGCGTGCGAGGCCTGTACAACAACGTGGCTTCGGCCCAGGCCGATGTGGCCGTGCGCCAGACCGCCGTGGCCCGTGCCCGTGCCGATTACGACCGCCGCCGCGACCTCGCCAAGTCCGGCGCGATCTCGGCCGAGGAACTGTCGCACGCCCTGGATACGCTGACCTCCGCCGAGGACAGCCTGTCGTCCGCCAAGCAGGCGTACAGCAGCAGCAAGGTCCTGGTCGACGATACCGTCGTCGCCTCGCATCCGGACGTGCGCGCCGCCGCGGCCCAGCTGCGCTCGGCGTACCTCGACGACGTGCGTGCCACCCTGGTCGCGCCGGTGGACGGCTACGTCGCCAAGCGCACCGTGCAGGTGGGCCAGCGTGTGCAGCCGGGCGCCGCCCTGATGGCCGTCGTGCCGCTGCATCAGGTATGGATCGACGCGAACTTCAAGGAAACCCAGCTGACCCACATGCGTATCGGCCAGCCGGTCGACGTGACCGCCGACGTCTACGGCAGCGACATCGTCTACAAGGCCAAGGTGCGCAGCCTCGGTGTCGGCAGCGGCAGCGCGTTCTCGATCCTGCCGGCGCAGAACGCCACCGGTAACTGGATCAAGATCGTGCAGCGCGTGCCGGTCCGCGTCGTTTTCACCGATCCGAAGCAGCTGGAAGAAAAGCCGCTGCGCCTCGGCCTGTCGACCAAGGTGACGGTGTCGCTGCACGACCAGAGCGGCCCGCTGCTGGCGAAGCAGGCGCCGACCGCGCCGGAATTCTCCACGCCGATCTACGACAAGCAGCTCGCCGATGCCGACAAGGACATCGCTCGCGTGATCCACGAGAACGCCTCGGCCGGCGAAGGCGAGCAACAGCAGGCCCCGAAGTAAGGGAGCGGCCATGAGCACCGAATTTCGACCGCCGAACCTGGCGCTGTCCACGGTCGGGCTATCGCTCGCGACCTTCATGCAGGTGCTCGACACCACGATCGCGAACGTCTCGCTGCCGACCATCGCCGGCAACCTGGGTGTCAGCTCCAACCAGAGCACCTGGGTGATCACCTCGTTCGCGGTGAGCAATGCGATCGCCCTGCCGTTGACCGGCTTCCTCACCCGGCGCTTCGGTGAAACGAAGCTGTTCGTCTGGGCGACGCTGCTGTTCTCGCTGGCGTCGTTCCTGTGCGGCATCGCGCAGAGCATGAGCATGCTCATCCTGTTTCGCGCCATCCAGGGCGCGGTGGCCGGCCCGATGTATCCGATCACGCAGAGCCTGCTGATCTCGATCTATCCACCGGCCAAACGCGGCATGGCACTGGCATTGTTGGCGATGGTCACCGTCGTCGCGCCCATCGCCGGTCCCATCCTCGGCGGCTGGATCACCGACAACTACACCTGGCCGTGGATCTTCTTCATCAACGTGCCGATCGGCATCTTCGCCAGCTTCGTCGTGGCCAACCAGATGAAGGGGCGACCGGAAGTCACCGAGAAGCCCAAGGTCGACTACGTGGGTCTCATCACGCTGATCATCGGCGTGGGCGCGCTGCAGGTGGTGCTCGACAAGGGCAACGACGAAGACTGGTTCTCCTCCACCTTCATCGTCGTCACCGCGATCGTCGCGGCGATCGGCCTGATCGTGTTCCTCATCTGGGAACTCACCGACAAGGACCCGATCGTCAACCTGAAGCTGTTCCGGCACCGTAACTTCGCGATGGGCACCTTGTGCCTCGTGCTGGCCTACGCGGCGTTCTTCGCCATCGGCCTGCTCGTGCCGCAGTGGTTGCAACGCAACGTCGGCTACACGTCCACCTGGGCGGGCTTCGCCGCGGCGCCGCTAGGCATCCTGCCGGTGATACTCACGCCCTTCGTGGGCCGCTATGCGCACAAGTTCGACCTGCGCGTCCTGGCCTCGGGCGCGTTCATCGTGATGGGAGCGACGTGCTTCATGCGCTCCGACTTCTTCCTGGACATCGACTTCTACAGCGTCGCGATGGTGCAGTTGATCCAGGGCCTCGGCGTGGCGCTGTTCTTCATGCCGGTGCTGAGCATCCTGCTCTCCGACCTGCAACCGCGCGAGATCGCGGCGGGCTCCGGCCTCGCCACCTTCCTGCGTACGTTGGGCGGCAGCTTCGCGGCATCGCTCACCACCTTCCTGTGGGATCACCGGGCGATCGTCCATCACGAAAGGCTGGCTGAAAACATCACGCCGTTCGATCCGACGGCGCAGCAGGCACTGACCCAGATCGGACACGGTGACCCGCAATACGCGGCGGCGGCGATGAACCAGATGATCACCCAGCAGGGCTACCAGATCTCGTTCAACGAGGTGTTCCACTTGCTGGGGTATGTCTTCGTCGCGTTGATCTTCGTGGTCTGGCTGGCCAAGCCGCCCTTCGCGGCGAAGGCGGGACCGGCGGCCTCGGGTCACTGAGGCCGTTCCCGGAGAACCACAAAAAAGCCGGCGTTTCGCAACGCCGGCTTTTTTGTGGGTGATGAACGCGGTCAGATATCGAAGCCGATACCCACCAGGGCCATCGTCTCGCCGCGGTTCGGCTCCTTGAAGCTGCCGTTGGAGATGTGGCGGATCTGGAAGCTCACGTTCTTGTACTGCCAGCCCAGCGTGCTGACGAACTGGTAAGCGCTGGAGAGTGCCTGGGTGCGGCCGCCGGCGGTGCCGGCCAGCTGGAAGCTGAAGAAGAACGGCTGGTACCAGTCACCGGCGCTGCCGTAGTGGAAGCGCGCGCCGGCGGCGCCGACCCAGACATTGTTCGTCACGCCCGGGCTCGCATCGCGGTATTCGCCGACGTGACGGCCGCTGATGTAGCCGAGCGATACATCCGGCGACCAGGTGAAGCGGCTCTGCCCCATCGCTCGGGGATCGAACACGGCTTCGACGAAGAAGGCATCGGTGCCGTGGCTGTCCATGTAGCTGCGGCCACCCTGGACTTCCAGGTGGGTTTGCGCGGCGGCGGGTACGGTCACGGCGGCGAGGGATAGGGCGGCGAGGACGCCGAGTGCGAGGCGGGACGAGCGCATGGGGGAACAGGTCCTTGTGGTGGGACGTTAATGAACCGGATCGTTCGGTAAATAGTGTCCAGTGGGCGTGAATAAAGGGGGGGAGGTCCAATTATTTGATTCGGAGGCTCAAGGGGGCTTGGTCGGAATCACCTTTGTGTATGCGTGCGGAGTTCAAGGAGGCCACCTTTCGGCCGTTAATTTGGACATTCGGGGCGGAAGGGGCGGCGGACGGTGGAGGGCGCAGCGGCAAAGGCGGCGATGACGAGGCGCGCCCGTCACGTCCGATTGGCGACCTGGGCCGTAGCCCTGGCGCTTTCGGTTGGCGTCGTGGCCATCGTTTCCCTGCTCCAGATCGACAGCTACCAGGTCATGCTGGGCAACGCGCGCCACCAGATCGTCGGTTCGAGCACCGGCACGGTGCGGATGCTGGACCAGTACATCGACGCGAGCCTGGGGCCGCTCCTCGCCCTGCGCAACGCGGTCGACAGTCCGGACTCCGGTCCGCTGCACGCGCGCCTGGCGGAAGTGCAGGCACGCCATCCGGAACTGCCGACCTTCGTCGCCCTCGATGCGGAAGGGGGCGTCATGGCATGCACCGACGTTCCGCTGATGAACTGGCGTGACAGTCTCGCGACGCCGCGACGGCTAGCCCTCGGCGCCAGCGTGCGGGTGGTGGTTGCCGATGGCGCGGGAGACGTACCTCCAACGGTGCGCGTGCTGGTGGACTCACGAGTGCCGCTGCCGGCCGCCTTCGGCACGCTGGTGGACGCGGCGCGCGTGCGCGATGGGATGCGCCATTCCCTGTTGGGCGCCACGGCGGCGATGAGCGTGTTCTCGCCGGAAGGCCGGCTTTTCGCCAGCAATCGTGACGACATCGTCACGCCGTGGGTATTGCCCGTACAGGCGGCAGGCACGTCAGGCGAATACACGCGAGATGGTCGCGTCCACGCGTGGATATCGTCGGCGCGTTATCCCTTCGTGGTGCTCGTGAGCCTCGACCTGGCGGGCATACATTCGGAGTGGCTCCGCCAGGCCAGGCCGTCGATGCTGGCCACGCTCGCCCTGGTTCTCCTGCTCAATGTGTTCGCCGCCCTGTTCGATCGGGCATACAGGCGCCAGAACCGGCTCCTGGTGGAGTTGTCACGCAGTACCCGCGACCTGGGCGACGCGCAGCGAAACCTTCGTAGCACCGAGACGCGCTTCGGCATGCTGTTCGAGCAAAGCCCTCTTCCCACGTGGGTGTTCGAGCCGGAAACCCTGCGTATCCTCGCGGTCAACCAGGCGGCGGCGCGCACCTATGGCTATACGCGCGAGGAAATGCTCGGTTTGACCATCGAGGCATTGCGCCCGCCCGACCAAATCGGAAGGTTGCGCGAGGCGATAGCCGACGGTACCGCCTTCGATGACGCCAGTCCGCAAACCTGGGTGCACCTGGCGCGGGATGGCCGCCTCATGCATATGCGCTGCCACGGCGCGGATATCGAATTCATGGGGCGTCGCGCCCGGCAGGTCATCGGCCTGGATTTCACCGACAAGGTGATGTCCGACCGCGAGCTCGCCGCGAGCGAGGGCGCCTACCGCCAACTGCTGGCGCGCATGCCGTTACCGCTCGTGATCGTGCGCGGAGGTGGCATCGCCTATGCCAACCTGCTTGCCGAGGAACGGCTGGGGAACGCCGGCTCGACCCTTGTCGGCCGTGACGCCGCGGACTTCATGGACGCGGATGCGCTCGAAGCGATCCGCGACGACATGCAGGAGGGCAGCAGCATCACAGCGTGGTTGAATCCGGAGCACGGTATCCCGTTCGAGGCCGAGCTGGCGCTATCCGGCGACCGTGACTCGCGCGAACGAGGCACGCTCGTGATCATGCGCGACCTGACCGAGCAGCGCAGCTACGAGGAACGGCTCAACTACCAGGCCAATCACGACGAGTTGACCGGGTTGCCGAACCGGCGCGCCTTGCGCGAACGCCTCGCCGGCATGGTGGCGACGTGCGTGGCGGAAGGCTCGGGCCTGATGGTGCTGTTCGTCGACCTCGATCATTTCAAGGTCATCAACGATGCGCTGGGCCATGCGCTCGGCGACCAGGTCCTGCGCGACGTGACATTGAAGCTGGGCGATGCCTTGGGCGGCACGGGCGAGATAGGTCGTTTCGGCGGCGATGAGTTCGTCGCCATGTTGCCTTTTACCTGCTCACCGGCGAAGGCGCTGGACATCCTGCCGCGCATCCAGCGTGCGATCGAGGAACCGCTGGAAGTCGCAGGAACGATGCAGCGCCTGAAATGCAGCATCGGCGTGGCGTTCGCCACGCGCGACGGCGCAGACGCGGATACGCTCATTCGCAATGCCGACACCGCCATGTACGACGCGAAACGCTCCGGCCGGCATACCTGGCGATGCTATTCGTCCGAGATGCACGCGAGGGCGATGGCCCGCCTCAACGTGCTCACACGGCTCTCGGGCGTGAACCTCGAGAACGAACTCGCACTGGCCTGGCAAACCCAGCACGACGGTGCGTCGGGACGGGTGACGGGCATCGAGGCCTTGCTGCGCTGGCCGTCGGCGCCTGGCGGCCTCGGTGGCAACGACCTGCTCGTTCCCCTGCTGGAGGAAACCGGCGCGATCATGCAGATCGGCCAATGGGTGTTGCGTGAAGCGTGCCGGCAGCAACGACGTGTGGCCTCGACCATCGGTCCGGACTGCCGCATCGCGGTGAATATCTCCGCGATGCAGCTGGTGCATACCGACCTTGTCGCCGAGGTGAGGCAGGCCTTGGCCGAGACCGGCGCCAGTGCGTCGCTGCTGGAACTGGAACTGACCGAGAGCGCATTCATGACGGAACCGGAGCGCGCGATCCGCACGTTGCACGAACTGCGCGCCATGGGCGTCAGCATCGCCCTGGACGATTTCGGCACCGGTTATTCCAACCTGACCTATCTTTCGCGCCTGCCGTTGGACAGGATCAAGATCGACCGGCATTTCACCGCGGCCTTGCTGCAGGATGACGTGGACGCCTCCATCTGCCGTTCCATCGTCTTCCTCGCGCGGAGCCTGAACCTCGAGGTCGTGGCCGAGGGCGTCGAGACGGACTGCCAGCGCCGCTGGCTGCTGGCCGAGGGCTGCGAAGTGATGCAAGGCTATTTCTTCTCGCGCCCGGTGGCCCTGGAAGCACTGGAGCCAGCTTGAGGCGGCTTGAAGGCAGCAAGGTGGGAGCCGACTTCGTCGGCGATCCCGCGGCAGCGGGCCCGCTTGAGGCAAGCACCCATCGCCGACAGGGTCGGCTCCCACCTTGAAAGCGGCTCGCACGATGCGGGCGTCGTTCACGCCGGGAGCCAATGCGTTCGCCGCACGGCGATTTATCCCATGCCGCGTGGCGCCTACATTGGAGGAAGGTGGCATCGCGCCACGTCTCCCCGGTGATCCTGATGTTCCGCGCTCCCGCCATCTTCGTCTCTCACGGTGCTCCCACCTTCGCCCTCGAACCCGGGTTGCTGGGCTCGCGTCTGACGGAACTGGGCGAGCGACTGGCCAGTGCCAGCGCGATCGTCGTGGTGTCGCCGCATTGGCAAACCTGCGGCATCCGCGTCACGGGGGCTCCGTGGCCGGAAACGATCCACGACTTCGGGGGCTTTCCCCCACCGCTGTACAGCCTCACCTATCCGTCGCCGGGCTTGCCCGCGCTCGCCGCCGAAACGGTGTCGCTGCTTATCGACAATGGGTTCGCCGCGATGATCGACGCCGAGCGCGGTTACGACCATGGGACGTGGGTGCCTTTGCGCTACCTGCGCCCCGACGCCGATACGCCGGTGATCCAGGTCTCGATGCCACACAACCTCGATGCCGCCGGCGCCCTCCGACTCGGCAAGGCGCTGGCGCCGTTGCGGGATCGCGGCGTCGCGGTGGTCGGCTCGGGCAGTCTCACCCATAACCTGCACGAGGTTCGTCGTGCGGGCGAATCGGCGGCCTATGCGAAGGAGTTCGCGGCGTGGAGCCGCGAGGCCGTGCTGTCGGGCCATGTCGACGCCCTGGTCGACTATCGCCGCCTCGCCCCGAGCGCCATCCGCGCCCATCCGACCGAAGAGCACTACTTGCCCTTGCTGGTGGCGGCGGGCGCCGCGCGGGGCGACACGCCGATGGCGATCGATGGCGGCATCACCTATGGCGTGCTCGCGATGGATTCCTACGCGTGGGGCGTCGCGTAGGAACGCTCCTCAGATCTGCGCCTGGCCACCGTCGACGAACAACTCCACGCCGGTGATATAGCTCGCCTCGTCCGAAGCGAGGAAGGACACCGCTTTCGCCACTTCGTCGGGGGTGCCGGTCCGGCCCAGTGGCGTGATGCCTTCCGCGTAGGCCGTGTACTCGGCGATCTGCTCGTCGCTCATGCCCAGTTCCGTCTTGTAGGCCGGGGTCACGATGACGCCCGGGGCCACCACGTTGACGCGGATGTCGCGGCCCTTGAGGTCGCTGGCCCAGGTCCGTGCGAACGAGCGCAGCGCGGCCTTCGTGGCGGCATAGACACCGAACGCCGCGGGGCCCTTGATCGACACCATGGACCCGTTCAGCACGATCGCCGACCCCGGCCCCATCAGTTCGATGCCCTTTTGCACGGTGAAGAGAGTGCCTTTCACGTTGATGCCGAAGTACTTGTCGAACTGGGCTTCGGTCACCTGGCCGAGCGCCGAGAACTCGCCACCGCCCGCGTTGGCGAACAGGATGTCGAGGCGTCCGCTTTGCCGGCGGATCGTGTCGAAGATACGGTCGAGGTCGGCGGCCCGGGCGATGTCGCCCTGGATCGCGGTGACGCCGATCCTCGCGGCGGCGGCGTCGAGTTCGCCTTGCCGACGGCCCGTGATGTAGACCGTGGCGCCTTCGCGTACGAAGCGCTCCGCAGTGGCCAGGCCGATACCGGAACTGCCGCCGGTGACGAGCACGATCTTGCCGGCATGGCGGGAGGTATGGACGTTGCTGGTGTCGAGGGTGTGCATGGAGGTTCTCCAGGGGCCACGGCGTGGCCGACGGGACTAATCTAGTTATTCGGCGCCTGTGGATAAATAATCGAACTGAGATTTCATTATTCACTCAAGGAAACAGTCATGGATCGTCTGCTCGCCATGCGGGTATTCGGGCGTCTCGTGGAGACCGGAGGATTCGGGCGCGCGGCCGACGCGTTGCGCATGCCCAAGTCCACGGTGACGAAGTTGATCCAGGGACTCGAGGCGGAGTTGGGCGTCCGTCTGCTCGAGCGCACCACGCGCCGGGTCACAGTGACCGCGGAAGGCGATGCCTACTATGAACGCACCCGTCATTGGCTCGCCGAACTCGACGACTTCGAAACCACGCTCGCAGGCGGCCGCAGCAACCCGGTAGGCAGCCTGCGGGTGGATACGGGCGGCTCGGTGGCGGCGGCGCTCATCCTGCCCAGGCTCGCGGAGTTCCGGGCGCGATATCCCGGCATTCGCGTGCAACTGGGGGTGACCGATCGGACGGTGGACCTGATCGGCGAGGGTATCGACTGCGCCATCCGTAGCACGGCCGACGACCCGAACCTGGTGACCCGGCAGATCGCCGAATTGCCGTGGATGTTGTGCGCCACGCCTGGTTACCTCTCACGCCGTGGAACGCCAGCCGTTCCAGCAGACATCGTGCGCGATGGCCATGAAGTGATCGGCTATTTCTCCGCGCGCAGTGGCCGCACCCAGCCGCTGAGGTTCCGCGAGGACGCGCGCGAAACCCTGATCGAGGTGAAGGCGGCCGTCGAGGTCAACGAGAGCAACGCCCACACGGCGGCGGTGATGGCCGGCCTGGGGCTGGCACAGACCCTGGCGTTCACGACGAACGAACACGTCGCTCGCGGCCGCCTGGTTAGCCTGCTGCCGGCATATCAACCCGCCCCGCTGCCGGTGTACCTGGTCTATCCGCCGGAGCGCAGGCACAACGCCCGGCTACGGACCTTCGTGGACTGGATCGCCGAGGCACTGCCGGCCCAGGCAGCGGGATTGTAGATATTTTACCCGGGGGTATTGACCTCATATTTAACCCGGGTAATATGTAGGCAACCTGAAATCGACAACCGCATCATGTCCACTTACACCGCTTTCCTCGACCACCGTCGCCTCGTGGCAGGTCCCCTCGCCGTCGTGGCCGAACGTTGCAAGATCGTGCTCGACGGCGATCCGGGCGCCACGCCCCTGGTTTACGACGACAGTACCGGCGGGCCCGTCGATATCGACTACCGTGGCACCGTCCACGATGTGCTTGCGCGTTTGCCAGGCTCCGATCCCGCAACGAAACGTGGGCCGGGCCGGCCGAAGCTGGGTGTCGTGGCCCGTGAGGTGACCCTGCTTCCGCGGCACTGGGAATGGTTGGCCAGCCAGCCCGGCGGAGCATCCGTCGCCTTGCGCCGTCTCGTCGAAGTGGCCAGCCGCGACGGTGCGCCGGCCGATCGTGTGCGGCAGGCGCGCGAAGCGGTGGACCGGGTGATGTCGGCGCTCGCCGGCAACCTGCCCGGGTATGAAGAAGCCTCGCGGGCCTTCCATCGTCACGAGACCGAGCGGTTCGAAGCTCTTACCCAGGAGTGGCCCGAAGACGTGCGCGACTATGTGCGTGTGCTCGCGGCACGCGCGGGCAGCGAAGGTTAGGGTGGGAGCCGCTTCAGCGGCGATGGGTGCTTGCCGCAACCTGGCCCGCTGCCGTGGGATCGCCGACAAGGTCGGCTCCCACCATGTCGCCGTAGCTTGGGCTCCCATCCCGTAGCTTGGGCTCCCCCCAGTTATCTAGCCTTGCGGATCTTCAACCAGCGCTTGTACCGGCGCTTCAGCTTGCGGCGGTACTTGCGCTCCTTGCGATCGTGGTTCCACAGGTAGATCGCGGGCGTGCTGAGCAAGGTGAGCAACTGCGAGACGAGCAGGCCGCCGACGATGGCGATGCCCAGCGGCCGGCGCATTTCCGAACCCACGCCGAAGCCGATCGCCAGCGGCAGGGCCGCGCCCATCGCCACCAGGGTGGTCATCGTGATCGGGCGGAAGCGCACCAGCGCCGCCTGGCGGATGGCTTCCACCGGTGACATGCCGTGCTCGCGTTGCGCGACCAGGGCGAAGTCGACCATGAGGATCGCGTTCTTCTTCACGATGCCGATCAGCAACAACACCGAGATGATCGCCATGAGGGTGAGCTGGGTCTGCGTGACCAGCATGGCGAGGAAGGCACCCGCGCCCGCGGCCGGCAAGGTGGAGATGATGGTCAGTGGGTGGCCCAGGCTCTCGTACAGGATGCCGAGGACGATGTAGACGGCGAGGATGGCGCCGATCAGCAGCACCATGCCGTTCGATTGGGCATCGCGCAGGCGCTGGTTCGCGCCAGTGAAATCCATGCGCACGCCTTCGGGCAGATTGATCGCGTGCACTGCCTGTTCGACCAGGGTGTTGCCCTTGTCGGCCGTGATCTTCGGTGCGAGGTTGTAGGTGATGTCCGCCGATTCCAGCTGGTTCTGATGGGTGACCGCGCTGGGCACCGCGACCGGCGCGATCTTCGCCACGGCCGACAACGGGATCATCGTGCCCACCCCGTTCTTCACGTAGGTGTTGAGCAAGGCATCCGGGCTCAGCGTCTGCGCGGCCGCAGCCGTCAACACCACCCAGTACTGATTGATGTCCGAATAAATGATGGAGACCTGGCGCTGCCCGAAGGCGTTGAACAGGGCCGAGTCGATCATGCCCATGCCCACCTGGAGGCGCGAGGCCGCGTCGCGGTCGACCTTCACCATCTGCTGCTTGCCGACGATGTCGAAGTCGCTGCCGACGTCGCGGAACTCCTTCATGTTGCGCATCTGGCGCACGAGCTTCAGTGCCCAGGGCTGCAGGTCTTCGCCGCTGGTGCTGATCAGCTGGAATGAATACTGGCCGCGATTGCTGTTGCCGCCGCCACCGCCGAGGAACTGCACGGGGTTCATGAAGACCTGGACATCGGAGAACTTCTCGTACTCCTTGCCCAGCCTGTCCATGATCTCCTTGATGGATTCCTTGCGTTGGCCCGGGCCGCTGCCCTTGGGTTTGAGGTCGACGAACATCAGGCCCTGGTTACCCACGGCGCCGCCGTTATCGCCACCGAGGATCGTGGTGACGTCCGCCACCGTGCTGTCGTTCTGCATCAACTCGCTGACGCGCTTCAGGCGGCGCGTCATCTCGTCCGGCGAGATGTTGGCGTCGGCGCTGATCTGCGCCTGCAGCATGCCGGTGTCTTCGTCGGGCATGAAGTTGCCGCCGGCCGTCTTCACCACGGCGATGGCCAGAACCACCGTCGCGGCGAGCAGGATCAACGGCTGCCAGCGCATCAGGCGGCGATGGCGCATCGCCCAGTCGAGCGCGCGCTGGTAGACCCCGAGGAAGCCCCGGTCGAAACGTTCCAGCGCCAGCTCCCAACGGCTAGCCTTGCGGTCGGGTGCATCATGCTTGAGGTAGTGCGCGCACAACGCCGGGGTCAGCGTCAGCGACACCACCGCCGAGATCAGCACGGCCGCGGCGAGTGTCACCGAGAACTCGCGGAGCAGCTTGGTGATCATGTTGTTGCCGAACAGCAGCGGCGCGAACACCGCCACCAGCGACAGCGTGATGGAGATCACCGTGAAGCCGATCTCGCGCACGCCTTCCAGCGCCGCGGCCATGGGCTTCGCACCGTTCTCCATGTGCCGGACGATGTTCTCGATGACCACGATGGCGTCATCGACGACGAAGCCGATACAAAGCACCAGCGCCATCAGCGACATCGTGTTCAGTGTATAGCCGAGCGTCCACATCACCACGAAAGCGCCGGCCAGCGACAGCGGCACGCTGAGCGTGGCGATCATCGTCGGTCCCAGGCGGCGCAGGAACACCAGCATCACCATGATGACCATCACGATACTGATCATCAGCGCGACCTTGACCTCGTGCAGCGCGGACTGCGTGGTCTGGGTCAGGTCGAAGATCGGCGTGACCTTCGCGTCCGCCGGCAACAGCGCCTGGAACCGTGGCAACGCCGCGCGGATGGCCTCCGCCGTGGCGATGGAGTTCGCCTCCGGGCGCTTGCTGATCTGCATGGTGACCGAGCGCTCGCCCTGGAACCACGCGGCCTGGTACTGGTCCTGCTGGCCACTGTGGACATTGGCGATGTCCGAGAGCCGTACCGGCACGCCGTCGCGCATGGCGATCAGGATGTTGGCGAAGTCCTTCGGGTCGCGCAGGCCGTCGTTCGCGATCACCGTCATCTGCGTTTCGCCGTCGGAGAGCACGCCCTGCGGCGAGTTCACGTTGGCGGCCTGCAAGGCGTTCGAGACGTCGTTCGCGGTCAGCTGCTTCGCCGCCAGGGCGTTCGTGTCCAGCTCGATGCGCACCGCATGGGGCGTGCCGCCGAACACCTGTACGCGCGAAACGCCGTCGATCTGCGCCACGGCGGGGCGGATCAGCGTATCGACCACGTCGTAGAGCTTGTCGGGCGGCATGGTCTTCGACGTCATCGCGACCAGCAGCACCGGGATCTGGCCGGTGTCGAACTTGAAGTACTGCGGTGGCGAGGGCATGCCGGCGGGGAGGTCGGCGGCCGCCGCGTTGATCGCGGCCTGCACGTCGCGGGCGGCGGCGTCGGTCGAGCGGTCCATGTTGAAGCGGACGCGGACGAAGCCGGAGTTCTCCGTGCTGTTGGAGTACATCTGGTCGACACCCGGGATCTGCCCCAGGTGGCGCTCCAGCGGCGCGATGACGGTCGACGCCATCGTCTGCGCGTTGGCGCCGGGCATCTGCGCCTGGATAAAGACCGCCGGTACCTCGATCGAAGGCAACGCGGCGACGCCCAGCAGCATGTATGCGATCGCGCCGGCGAGGGTCAGGCCCGCCGCGAGCAACGAGGTACCGATCGGCCGGCGAATGAATGGTGCAAAAAAGTTCACGACACTTCCTGTGATCGCGGGAAGGCTCCCCGCGCCCGCGAACTTTATGACGTTCCGCTTGCTTCGTCGCGTGTGCCTTTAGTGGGGGCCCTGCCGGAAGGCAGGGGTGCCCCGTTCATACGGCGGCGCGTCAGTGCCCGGGCGCGTAGCGGAAAGTCAGGTAATACGTACGCCCCAACTGGTTGTAGAACGCCGCCGTCTCGTAGCGCTTGTCCGCGACGTTGGCGACCCGGCCCTGCACGCTCCAGTCCGTATCCACATGCCAGGTCGCCCGGAGGTCGGCCGTGGCATAGCCGCCGAGCCGGCGGGTATTGGCCGCGTCGTCGTAGCTGTAGCCGGCTGCGTAGACCGAACCGCCGAGGGTGAAGCGGCCAAGGTCCTTGTCGAGGTCGACCCGCGCGGTGCGCTCGGGACGGCGCGCCAGCAGGTTGTCGTCCTGCACGCCCGAATCGCGGTTCTTCGGCTGCTGGAGAGTGGCATAGGCCCGCAGATGCCAGCCGTCGACGTCGGCGCCGACCTGTCCCTCCAGTCCGCGGATGCGCGCCTTGCTCACGTTCACCGGCAGGAAGTTCGCGTCGAAGCCGATCAGGTCGTCGACCGTGGTCTGGTAGGCGTTCACCGCCCAGTTCCAGATGCCCGGCCGCGCCGAGAGGCCGATCTCGGCCGTGCGCGAGGTCTCCGGGTTCAGGTTCACCGGTGCGCCGTAAGGGTAGAACTCGTCGTTGAACGTGGGAGCGTGGAAGGCGGTGCCATAAGAGGCGGTGATCTTCATCCCATCGTCGAAGCGGAAGCCGTAGGCCGCCGAGCCGGTCGTGTGGTTGCCGAACTGGGTGTTGTGGTCGTGGCGTGCCGACAACTGGACCTCATGCGGGCCGAACTGGCCCTGGTAGAGCGCGAACACGCCCGTGTTGTTGCGCGAGTCCTTGAGATAGTCCGTATCGCTCTTCAGCTTTTCCTGCTGGAAGTCGACGCCCGCACTCAGCGTCTGGCCCGTCGCGAGGGTGAAGTCGTTCTGCCAGGACGCTTGGTTGCGCTTCGAATAGAGATAACCCACGCGGGCCTTGTCCACGCCGTAGTGGACGAAGTCGAGGGTCTTGTCGGCACCGTTGAGGTAATTGTCGGCACGGTCCTGGTTCTGGCCCAGGCCGAGGGACATGCGCCAGTTCGCCAGGACATCGAATGCCAGCTTCGCCCCGGCGACCTGTTGCGAGCGCCGGGTGAGGTTCTGGAAATCGCCGTCGTATTCGATGTCGCCCTTGCTGCGCAGCCAGCTGCCGGTCAATTCCGTGCCGTCGTCCCAACGATAGCCGCCAGACAGCGCGCCGTTATAGGTGCGGGAGGCATCGTGATCGGGCTCGTCGGTGAAGCAGCCGGCGAAGGCGGTGGCGGCACCGATGCGGCAGGCGTTGATGCCGGCCGTGTACTGCCCGCCCAGGCTGGCGTTGTACCAGCCGTGCTGGCTTCCGCCGGACACACCCACCTGTCCCGCCGAGTAGCCGTGGCTGCCACCGGTCACCGAGAGCGTTGGCGTGGGCGCTTCGCCGGCTTGGCCGTGGCGAGTGAAGATCTGGATCACTCCGCCGATGGCATCGGAGCCGTACAGGGCGGAGCGGGGGCCGCGGACGATCTCGATGTGATCGATCTGCTCCACGGGAAGCTGCTCGTAGGCGGGCAGGCCGGCGCCCACGGTGCCTACGCGGACGCCGTCCAGCAGCACCAGCGTGTGCGAGGAGTTCGTGCCGCGCATGAACAAGGACGTTTGCTGGCCGATGCCACCGGCATTGGCGATCGTCACGCCCGGCAGGCCGGTGAGGAGGTCCTGCACGCTCACCGGCTGCAGGCGCTCGATGTCCTCGCGGGTGATCAGGGTGACCGGCGCGAGTACCTCGTCCAGTGGCGTGGCGGCGCGATTGGCGGTCACCACGACCGGGTCGAGCCGGTCGGGCGCACCCTCGTCGGCGGCGTGGGCCGCGGCGATGGACGACAGCAGGGCCGCCGCGAGCAGGGTCTTCTTCATGGAACCGTCTTCCTCAGCCGCCGTGCGGCAATGTGCGAAGGACGCTCGAGGAGGACGTGTGGCGAACGGCGAACGGGCGGGAACCCGGTGGCTGCCCGGATCCGCCCTCCGCGAATCGACCGAAACAGGGACGCCCGCCACAGGGGACGGGACGTTCATCGGGCCGGTCTCCGGACTCGCGCCAGCCACCGGGAGGTGGCGGGAACCGGTGCCTTCCCGCTTGCGCAGTGGCGTGGGCCGGTTCCATGAGAAAGGTCTGACGACCTGCCCCTATGGACGCTTACCGTTGCGGGGGCAGTGCCGGCCTTGCCACGAGGTGGCGCACCGGCTTCCCGTTTCATCCTCTCCGGCCTTGGCCGGTCGGGACACCCGAACCGGTCGATGGTACCTGTCGGGGCCCCGGCTGTCACGGATACTTAACGGAATTCTTAACATGCACTTGACGTACGCAAAATAATTCGATTACAACCGCAACCGATAGCCGTCGAGCGCAAGAAGTTGCGCACGGGGAGCATGAGCAGCCAGGGCCACATCCAGGGGGATGGGCGCCGAGGGGTCCATGAGACGGCATCGAAACGAGTTCGGCCACCTCTTGTGGCCGGCTTACTTGCTGTTTATCGGGGAGACAAGACATGCAACGTTCCACCAAGCGTACCGGCGTGCTGCGCCGATCGACCCTTTGCACCGCGCTCGCCCTCTGCTTCGCCAGCGGCGCCGTGCTCGCCCAGTCCAATGCTTCCGGTGTCGTCTTCGGCCGCGTCGCGCAGCCTGAAGGCGCCGTCATCCACCTGCAGAACCTGGATACCGGCCTGACCCGCGACGTCGGCGTCGACGCCGATGGCCGCTACCGCGCCAGTTCGCTGCCGGTCGGCCGCTACAAGGTCACCGTGGAGCGCGGCGGCCAGACCGTCGAGACCCGTGACAACGTCCAGGTGAACCTGGGCGGCGGCGTCGACGTGTCCTTCGCAGGCGCTTCCTCCGCCACCACCGAGGCGCAGAACCTCGAAGGCGTGCAGGTCACCGGCAACGTGCTTCCCGCGATCGACGTGTCGCAGGTCGACTCGCGCACGGTGCTCACTTCGGAACAGCTGCAGAAGCTGCCGCTCGCACGTGACGTCACCGCCGCCGCGCTGCTCGCCCCGGGCGTCATCTCCGGCGACAGCCGCTATGGCAACGTGGCCTCGTTCGGTGGTTCGTCGGCTTCGGAGAACCAGTACTACATCAATGGTTACGCCGTGACCAACGCCCTCACCGGCCTTGGTTTCACCAGCCTCCCATACGATGCGATCGACCAGCAGCAGATCTTCACTGGTGGCTACGGCGCGGAATACGGCCGTTCGACCGGCGGCGTGATCAACATCGTGACCAAGCGTGGCGGTAACGAGTGGAAGGGTGGCGTGGGCATGTATTTCCAGCCTTCGGCACTGCGCCAGAACCCCCGCAACATCTATCGCAAGAACGGCACGCTTTATCAGAACCGTTCGGGCAACAAGAGCACCGATACGCAGTACACCGGCTACATCAGCGGCCCGTTGATCAAGGACAAGCTGTTCCTGTTCGCGGCGGGTGACTTCACCCGCTCCAACAGCCAGATCACGAGCGTCGCCACCGCGCCGCAGCGGACTAACCAGGAGCAGAAGGCCACCAAGTGGATGGCCAAGATCGACTGGAACATCACCGACAACCATTTGCTCGAAGTCACGGGCATCGGTGACAAGACGAACACCGAGCGAAGCGTCTACAAGTACAACTACGGAACCCGTAGCCGCGGTAGCTACATCGGCACCGACAACCTGAAGAATTTCGATGCGGGTCCGGGTTCGGCGCCGGGCGGTGATGTCTATATCGGCAAGTACACCGGCTACATCACGGACGACCTGACGGTCAACGCGCTGTATGGCCATACGCAGACGCGTCACGAGCGCAACCTGTCGTATTCCTCGAATCCGAATTGCCCCTGGATCACCGACAACCGTTCGGTCTCCACGCCGATCGTCGGCTGCGGCCTCGTCAACGGTACCGTCCTCGGCGAAGGCGCGAAGGACAAGACGCACGGCTATCGCCTGGACATCGAATATCGCGCGGGCGATCACGATCTGCGGGTGGGTGTGGACAACCAGACCCTCGAGTCCTACTCGGGTAACGTCTACGAAGGTGGCTACCGCTGGGTCTACCAGGACGCCGGCACCGTTCCGAATCGCCCCGATATCGTCCCGCCGCCGGGCGCCGACTACTTCGTCGAAAAGCGCCTGTTCCAGACGGGCGCCAGCGTGAAGACCGAGCAGGAAGCCCAGTACATCGAAGATCACTGGCAGGTCACCGATCGCTGGATGGTCTATCTCGGCCTGCGTAACGAACAGTTTAAGAACATCAACGGCGATGGCGCGACCTACGTGAAGCAGCGTCATCAGCTCGCGCCCCGTATCGGTGCCACCTGGGACGTGTTCGGTGATTCCACGTTCAAGGTCTATGCCAACGCCGGTCGCTACCACCTCGCCATCCCGTCGAACGTCGCCATCCGCGGCGCTTCCGCTTCCACGTATTACAGCGAGTATTATTCGTATAGCGGCGTGGGCCCGAACGGCGAGCCGACCGGAACCGCCCTGCTCGGCAGCCGTCGTTATCTCAACGGTGAAGATGGCACCCCGCTGGACCCGAAAACCGTCGCCGCCCAGGGTATCGACGCCTACTACCAGGATGAATACATCCTCGGCTTCGACAAGGCGATCAACGAGAACTGGAGCTTCGGCGCCAAGGCGACGTACCGCAAGCTGAAGAGCTCGATCGACGACTTCTGCGATTCGCGTCCCTTCGAAGCGTACGCGGAGCGCAACGGCATCGATATCAGCAACGCCTCGCTGCCGGGCTGCTACCTGTTCAACCCAGGCAAGTCGAACACCTTCCTGGTGGACGTGGGCGGCGGCCAGTACGTGCCGTTCAAGCTCACCAAGGACGACTTCACATCGCCCCCCCCGGGCAATGTCAAGTTCCCGGATCTCAAGCGTAGCTACTACGCATTGGACCTGTATCTCGAGCACCACTTCGCCGACGACTGGTACGGTCGCATCGATTACACGTTCTCGCGCAGCTACGGTAACTCGGAAGGCCAGCTCAAGTCGGACATCGGTCAGCTCGATCCGTCGGTGACGCAGGATTGGGACGCGCCGGAAATCATGCAGTACACGAACGGGCCGCTGCCCAATGACCGTACCCATCAGCTGAAGGCTTATGGTTATTGGCAGATGTCGCCGGAATGGCTGCTGGGCGGCAATCTCTCGGTCGCCACCGGCCGTCCGAAGAACTGCATCGGTGTCGACCCGGTCGACGCGATCGACTACGGCGCATCGTACTTCGAGTGCGGCCTCCAGCCGTCGCCGCGCGGCTCGAAGGGTCGCCTGCCGTATACCTGGAATCTCGATCTGAATGCCGAATACCGGCCGATGTGGGCAGGCGAAAAGCAGCCTCTCGCCTTTACGGCGACGGTGTTCAATGTCGTGGGTAGCCAGCGCAAGGTGGCACAGGTGGATGTGGGTGAGACGGGCGCGATCAACGAAGACACCGGCATGCCGGTGAAGAGCATCAACTACGAGCGTCCGATCGCGTTCCAGAACCCGCGTTATGTGCGCGTCGGTGTGCGTTACGACTTCTCGCTCTAAGTAGCGGGAACAGCAGCGCGCCCGGGCAACGTATCCGGGCGCGCGACGAGATCTCCCTGGAACTGGCCGGCGCGGAGCGCCGGCCTTTTTTGTCGCAGGAACTATTGTTGTGGGAGCCGCTTCAGCGGCGATGGGTGCTTGTGGCTAACTTGCCCGCTGCCGCGGGATCGCCGACAAGTCGGCTCCCACCAGGTCTCCTTCCACCAGGTCTCCCCATCCTTGATAGCGACGAGCTTCGCCCTTGTGGGAGCCGCTTCAGCGGCGATGGGTGCTTGTCCCGGTTACAGGTATCAGCCGAAGACCTTCCTGCCGCCGATCCATGTTTCCGCGACATGGTAGCTCTCGTCCATGACGACGAAGTCGGCGCGGTAGCCGGCGGCGATGTGGCCGTGGCTGGCGCCGAGACCGAGGAAGTCGGCGGGATACGTGGAAGCCATGCGTGCGGCTTCGTCGTAGGCGACGCCGACCATGCCGATCGTATTGCGTACCGCTGTCGCCATGTCCAGCGCGGAGCCCGCGAGCGTGCCGTCCGCGGTCTGGCAAACGCCATCGCGCACGGTGATGGTTTCGCCCTTGAGCACGAAACTCGGATTGTCTGAGCCGACCGGCGGCATCGCGTCGGTCACCAGCATCATCTTCTCGCGCGCCTTCGCGGCGATGGCTACGCGCAACGAAGCAGGATGCACGTGGTGGCCGTCGACGATCAGGCCGCACCAGCTGGCGGCGTCATCCAGCGCGGCGCCGACCACGCCGGGTTCGCGGCTGGTGAACGGCGTCATGGCGTTGAACAGGTGGGTGAAGCCGCGCACGCCCTTGGCGAGGGCGCCACGCGTGGTCTCGTAGTCGGCGGCGGTGTGGCCGGCGGCGACGATCACGCCCTGGGACACCAGTTGTTCGAGCACGCCGTCCGACGCGCGTTCCGGCGCGAGGGTGAGCAGGGTGACGCCGCCATGGCGTCGCGCGACCATCGCGATGTCCTCGGCGCCCGCGATACGGAACTTGGCCGCGTCGTGCACGCCCTTGCGCTCGGGTGCGATGAACGGGCCTTCGAGGTGGATGCCTAGCACGCCGGGAACGCCCTGCTCCACGGCCGCGTTCACGGCGTCGATGGCCTTCGCCATCACCTCGGCGTCGTCGCTGATAAGCGTCGGCAGGAAACCGGTGGTGCCGAACTTCGCATGCGCTTCGCCGATCGTGCGGATGGTCTCCACCGTGGGTGCGTCGTTGAACAGCGCGCCGCCGCCGCCATTGACCTGGCAATCGATGAAGCCGGGCAGCAGCGCGCGGCCGCCGAGGTCGTGACGCTCCGCCGCGCGCACGCGCGGGTCCGACGGCAACGCCAACCCGGTGATGGTGTCGCCGTCCACCAGCACGGCGAAACCGCCCTGGAATCCGTTATCGGTGAGTACGCGGCCGTTGACGAGCGCGATGGTCATGGGATGTTCCTTCTGGTATCGACGTCAGACCGTTTCCGTCACCTTGTTCAGGTGCGGCGGGACATCGGGATTGAACCCGCGCTTCAGGGAAAGCGCCGCGGTGGCGCGATAGAAGCTCTGTACGGCCAGCAGCGGCGCACTGATCGGTGCGGATGCCACCAGCGGTAGCACGCCCTCGCCCGTCGCGCCTGGCGCGGCGATCCAGACCTTGGCATCGCGCTTGCGGAATTCGGCGGCGACGTCGAGCACGCCGGGCAGCGTGTCGTCGTTCTGGGCGAAGAACAGCACCGGAAAGTCCGGACCCACGAGCGCCATCGGGCCGTGCTTCACCTCGGCCGAACTGAAGGCTTCGGCATGCAGGCCGCAGGTTTCCTTGAACTTCAGCGCCGCTTCGAGCGCGCCGGCGAAACCGAAGCCGCGGCCGACCACGAAGAGGTTGTGCGCATCGACCAGGCCGTCGGTGAGCGCGGACCAGTCCGCGTCCCAACCCTCGCGCAGCTGCGCGGGAAGCGCGGTGAGCGCATCGCCGATGGCGGCGTTTCCGCTCCAGCGTGCGGCGATGTGAAGGATCGCGAACAACGCGCCGAGGTAGCTCTTCGTCGCGGCGACGCTCTTTTCCGGGCCCGCATGCAAGGGCACGACCACATCGGCGACGGCGGCGAGCGGCGAGTCCACCACGTTCACCAGCGCCACCACATAGGCACCGGCCTTCTTCGCCGCCTCGGCGTTGCGGACCAGGTCCGGGCTCTTTCCCGATTGGGATACGGCGACATAGAGCGCGCCGTCGAGGTGCTGCGTGGCGTGGTAGATGGACGTCACCGACGGCGAAGCCGACGCGGTGACGACGCCGAGCTGGGTCTCGAACACATACTTGGCATACATCGCCGCGTGATCGGAACTGCCGCGCGCGCAGGTGATCACCATGCGCGGCGGGTTCGCGCGCAGGCGCTCGGCGAGCGCGCCGATCACGGCTTCGTTGTGGGCCAGTTGCCGCTCGACGACCTCGGCGGTCTCGTGCGCTTCGCGGAACATCAGGGTGTCTTGCGGCTGGATCGTCATGGCGTGGTTGGGCTCTTCAGTCGCTTTGCAGTTCCGCGACGAAATCGTAGATATCGCCGCGGTACCAGGAACAGGTGAATTCGACGATGCGGCCATCTTCGAGGAAGCTGCGTCGCTCGATGTTGAGGCCGGCGCTGCCTGCCCCGAGGCGGAGCAGGCGGGTCTGCGCGGGTCCGAGCACCACGGCGCGCAGGCGTTGCAGCGCGCGCAGCGGGCGGTTGCCCAGCTTGTCGAGCGCTTCGTAGAGCGAATCCTCCACGAGGTTCGGATCGGGCAGGAGGTCCAGGGGAACCGCGCTGCGTTCGATCGCCAGGGGTTCGTCACCCGCGTAGCGCAGGCGATGCAGGCGCACCACGAGCGTGCCCGGCGACAGGTTCATCGCCATGGCCTCCTCGGGCGTGACCTCGCCGATGCCGCGCTCGAAAAACTCGGAGCGGGGATTGAGGCCACGGGCGCGCAGGTCCTCGGTGAAGCTGGTCATCCGCGACAGCGGCTTCACGATGCGCTCGGAAACGAAGGTGCCCGCGCCGTGGCGCTGGGTGAGCAGGCCGTCCTCGACCAGGCCACCGATGGCCTTGCGCACGGTGACCCGTGACAGGGTGAGGGCCCTGGCGAGGTCGCGTTCGCTGGGCAGCGCGTGGCCCACCTGGACCTCGCCTTTCTCGATCACGTTGCGGATCGCCCGCCGCAGGCGCATGTACGCCAGCGGCTGCCGGGTAGCCGGGTCGTGTTGCAGGCGCTGGTATTCGGCGACGAGTGCACTTTCCATTCGCCGAAGATACCAATCCACGACCACTGCGGCAAGACCATGCAAGCCGGAGCGTACCAGTCGCTCGTTCAAACAGTCGTTTGCACGATCCAAATGGGGCAGGCAAACGTTTTCAGGCTGTTATCACGCCGTGAAAGGCGACGAAACGTCGCGGCGAGTGGTACGGGGCTGGTACGTCCTGGTATGTCACTGGTACGATCCGGAAGCATTCCAACGATCCTTCAAGAGGCCTCTGTCGTGAGCGCTCCCCTCCTGCCGATCGAACCATTCGATCTGGTCATTTTCGGCGGCACCGGCGATCTCGCCGTCCGCAAGTTGTTGCCCGCCATGTACCACCGCTTCGCGGATGGGCAGATCCAGGCGAAGAGCCGCATCATCGGCGTGGCCCGCGAAGGCCTGGACGATGCCGCGTACCGCGAGCAGGTGCGCGCCGCGGTCGAGAAGAGCGTCTCGCACATCGTGCCCGCCCAGCTCGAGGCCTTCATCCAGATGATCGGCTACCGCTCGCTCGACGCGCGCAAGGCCGATGGCTGGGACGATTTCGCCAGCCTCATGGCGGCGGAACCCAGCCACATCCGCGTGTTCTACCTGTCGACGTCGCCGGACATCTTCACCGATATCTGCCAGCGCCTGGGTTCGCTCGGACTCAACGGCGAACGCTCGCGCGTGGTGCTGGAAAAGCCGATCGGCCGCGATCTCGACAGCGCCAACGCGATCAACGATGCCGTGGCGCGGGTCTTCGGCGAATCGCAGACCTATCGCATCGACCATTACCTGGGCAAGGAAACGGTGCAGAACCTGCTGGCGTTGCGCTTCGGCAACGCCCTGTTCGAGCCATTGTGGAACGCCCAGCACATCGACCATGTGCAGATCACCGTGGCCGAGACGGTAGGCGTCGGCCATCGCGCCGGCTACTACGACCGGGCGGGCGCACTGCGCGACATGGTCCAGAACCACATCCTGCAGCTCCTGTGCATGCTCGCCATGGAGCCGCCGTCGTCGCTGGCCCCGGACGCCGTGCGCGACGAGAAACTGAAGGTGCTGCGTTCGCTGCGTCCGATCGACGCCCGCAACGCGGCGCAGCTCACCGTGCGCGGCCAGTACCGCGCCGGTGCGGCCGAAGGCCAAGGCGTCCCGGGCTATCTCGACGAGCTCGGCAGCGACCAGTCGAAAACCGAAACCTTCGTCGCCCTCAAGGCGGAGATCGGTAACTGGCGCTGGGCCGGCGTGCCGTTCTACCTGCGCACCGGCAAGCGCCTTCCCAACCGGGTATCGGAGATCGTGGTGACGTTCCGCGCGTTGCCGCACTCCATCTTCGATCCCGCCAGCGGTCCGCTGTTGCCCAACCGCCTCACGCTGCGCTTGCAGCCGGACGAAGGCGTGAAGCTGTGGCTGACCATCAAGCATCCGGGTCCGGGTGGCCTGCGCCTGCGCCACGTGCCGCTCGACATGAGCTTCGCGGCGGCCTTCGGCGTGCAGCAGCCCGACGCGTACGAACGGCTCATCCTCGATGTCGTGCGTGGCAACCCGACCCTGTTCATGCGCCGCGACGAAGTCGAGGCGGCATGGAACTGGGCCGGTCCCATCCTCGACGCGTGGGAGGCCGGTGGCGATACGCCGAAGCCGTACACGGCCGGCACCTGGGGTCCGAGCGCCGCCGTGGCGCTCATCGAACGCGATGGCCGTACCTGGGCCGAGGACGCCGCATGAACACAAAAGTGAACCGACACGAATTCGCCGACCGCCTCACGCTCGCCGACAAGCTGGCACGCGATGTCGCCTCGAAACTCGACGCAGCGATCAAGGCACGCGGCAAGGCCACGATCGCCGTTTCCGGCGGCGGCACGCCGAAGGTGATGTTCGCCGTGCTCGCCGAGCAGGAGATCGACTGGTCCAGGGTCACCGTCACGCTGGTCGACGAACGTTGGGTCGACACCGACAGCGATCGCTCGAATGCGCGCATGGTCGCCAGCACGTTGCTCACCCACGAGGCGCATGTCGCCGCTTTCCTGCCGCTGTTCGACCGTGCGCACAAGGACGACGTGGACGCCGCGCTCGCCGATGTCGGCAAGCGCATCGACGCGTTGGGTTCGCCATTCGACGTCGTCCTGCTCGGTATGGGGCCGGACGGTCACACCGCGTCCTTCTTCCCCGGTGGCGATCACCTCGCCGAGGCGCTCGATCTCGACGGCAAGCAGTCCGTGCTGTCGATGCGCGCCGAGGGGGCGGGCGAGCCGCGCATCACGCTCAGCCTGCCGCGCATACTCGATACGCGCGCGCTGTACCTGCACATCGAAGGCGACGACAAGAAAGACGTGCTCGGCAAGGCGCTTGCCGGCGAGGACTTCCCGATCGCCGCCGTGTTGAAGCAGGACCGCGTGCCGGTCGAGGTGTACTGGGCAGCGTAAGCAAGCCAGGCATCCAAGCCGTATCGCCGCGCCGCACGCGCGCGGCAGCGGACCGTCCGGCGGGGGCCGGCGGTCCATTCGCCAGGAACCGACATGAGCATCCATCCCGTTCTCGCTGAGGTGACACAGCGAATCATCGAACGTAGCCGCACTTCGCGGGCCGCCTACCTCGCCAAGATCGACGCGGCGCGCGGCAAGGGCGCCAAGCGCCACCACCTGTCGTGCGGCAACCTGGCGCACGGCTTCGCCGCCTGCGCGGAGACCGACAAGGATGCGCTGCGCAACGGTCATGCGGCGAATATCGCGATCGTCACCTCCTATAACGACATGCTTTCGGCGCACCAGCCGTACGAGCGCTATCCGGAACTCATCCGCCAGACCGCCCGTTCGCTCGGCGCCACCGCGCAGGTCGCGGGCGGCGTGCCGGCGATGTGCGATGGGGTGACCCAGGGCCGTCCCGGCATGGAGCTGTCGCTGTTCTCGCGCGACCTCATCGCCATGGCCACGGCGGTCTCGCTTTCGCACGACATGTACGAAGGCGCCTTGTATCTCGGCATCTGCGACAAGATCGTGCCGGGCATGTTGATCGGCGCGCTGAGCTTCGGCCATCTCGCGGGGGCCTTCGTTCCCTCGGGCCCGATGCCGTCGGGCATCCCGAACGAGGAGAAGTCGAAGGTGCGCCAGGCGTTCGCCGCCGGCAAGGCCACGCGTGCCGAACTGCTCGAGGCCGAGGCGCGTTCGTACCACGGTTCGGGTACGTGCACCTTCTACGGGACCGCCAACTCCAACCAGATGCTGATGGAGATCATGGGCCTGCACCTGCCCGGCGCGAGCTTCGAGGCACCGGACACGCCGCTGCGCGATGCGCTCACCCAGGCCACGGTGGAACGCGTCCTGGCCATCGACACGCTGGGCGAGCATTACCTGCCCCTGGGCCGTATCGTCGACGAGCGCGCCATCGTCAATGGCGTGGTCGGACTGCACGCCACGGGCGGGTCCACCAACCACCTGCTGCATCTCGTCGCCATCGCGCGCGCGGCTGGCGTGGAATTGCGCTGGGATGACTTCGATGCCCTGTCCGCCGTGGTGCCTTTGCTGGCACGCGTGTATCCCAACGGCTACGCGGACGTGAACCACTTCCACGAAGCCGGCGGCATGGGCTTCCTGATCGACCAGTTGCTCGACGCCGGCCTGCTGCACGACGACGTGAACACGATCATGGGCCGTGGCCTGCACCATTACCGCACCACGCCCGTGCTCGCGGACGGCACGCTCGTGTGGAAGCCGGTATCGAAAGAGAGCGGCAATCGTGGCGTGCTTCGCTCCATCACCGAGCCGTTCCGCCACGATGGGGGCTTGCGCATGCTGAACGGCAACATCGGCCGTGGCGTGATCAAGGTGTCCTCGGTGCCGGACGACCGCATGGTCGTCGAGGCCCCCGCGATCGTGTTCGACGAGCAGGACGACGTGAAGGCGGCCTTCGACCGTGGCGACCTCAACTGCGATTTCGTGGCGGTGGTCCGCTTCCAGGGCCCTCGTGCGCGAGGCATGCCCGAACTGCACAAGCTCACGCCGACGCTGAGCCTGTTGCAGGACCGCGGCTATCGCGTGGCCCTGGTCACCGATGGCCGCATGTCCGGAGCGTCCGGCCGTGTGCCGGCGGCGATCCACGTCACGCCGGAAGCCGAGGCGGGCGGACCCATCGCACGCATCCGCACGGGCGATCTCGTGCGCGTCGACGCCGTCAACGGCACGCTGCAGGTACTGGTCGATGCCGACGAGTGGAACAGCCGCGTCCCCGACCACGTCGACCTTGCCGTGCATCACACGGGCATGGGTCGCGAACTCTTCGCCATGTTTCGCCAGTCGGCCGTCACGGCCGACCTGGGCGCGGGCGTCTTTTGATTTACCGGAGCAGTACCTGATGAGCAACGAAGCGAAGCAGAAACTCGTCGAAGCCACGTTGCGCCTCGCGCCGGTGGTTCCCGTGGTGATCATCGACGATGCCTCGAAGGCCGTGGGCATGGCGCGCGCCCTGGTCGCGGGCGGTGTCCCCGCCATCGAGGTGACGCTGCGCACGCCTGCCGCCCTGGACGCGGTGCGCGCGATCGCCGCCGAAGTGGAAGGCGCCTTCGTCGGTGTCGGCACGGTGCTCACCGCGCGCGACCTGGAGAACGCATACAAGGCGGGCGCGAAGTTCGCGGTGTCCCCGGGCAGCGCACCGCGCCTGCTCGATGCCGCGGACGATTCGGAACTGCCCCTGCTGCCTGGCGCGGCGACATCCAGCGAGGCGATGGAACTGCTTGAGCGCGGCTACCGCTTCCAGAAGTTCTTTCCGGCGGTACCCGCCGGTGGCGCGAAGCTGATCGGCGCCTGGGCCAGCCCGCTGCCGCAGATCCGGTTTTGCCCGACGGGCGGCATCAGCCTCGCCAATGCCACGGAGTTCCTGTCCCTGCCCAACGTGGTCTGCGTCGGTGGTTCCTGGCTCACGCCCGCCGACAAGCTCGCCGCTTCGGATTGGGCGGGCATCGAAGCCCTCGCACGCGAGGCGGCGACACTGGCGGGCAAGGTCTGAGAGCCATCACGGCACGGGTGACGCGAAGGTAGTCGTCGGCTGTCGCGTCCCTATGCGATCCTTCGCAGCCCTGCCGTGCTGCAAGCCGTGTCCATGACTTACATCCTCCTCGCCGTCGCCTTCAGCGTCGCCGTCTCGGTCCTGCTCAAGCTCGCGCGTCGCGCGAACATCGACATCGTGCAGGCGGTGGCCACGAACTACGTCGTGGCAGCGGCGCTCTCCGCCTGGCTGCTTCACGCGACGCCGCAGGCCGCCATCGATGCGAAAGCCACCTACGTGCCGCTGGTGGTGCTTGGCGTCTTGTTGCCCGCGATCTTTCTGATGCTGGCGCGATCGGTTCGCAGCGCCGGCATCGTTCGCACCGACGTGGCGCAGCGTCTTTCGTTATTTCTTGCGCTCATCGCCGCCTTCGTCTTCCTCGGCGATACGCTCACCGGCATCAAGTCGCTGGGCATCGTCCTCGCCCTCGCCGCGGTGTTCTGCGTGCTCTGGCGAAAGGAGCGCGGCAGCATGGAGCGCGGTGGCTGGGTGGCGCCGTTGTCCGTGTTCGTCGGCTTCGGCGCGATCGATATCTGCTTCAAGCTGATCGCGCAGGCGGGCGCTCCGTTCGCGAGCGCCTTGCTCGCGTCATTCCTCATCGCCATGGTGCTGTGCTGGGTCGCGGTGCTGGTGCGTGCCGCCACGAGGCAGGCGCCGGTCACGGCGCGCAGCCTGGGTTTCGGCGTGCTGCTGGGCGTCGCCAACTTCGCGAACATCCTGTTCTACGTGCGTGGCCACCAGGCCTTGCCGAAGGACCCGTCGCTCGTGTTCGCGTCGATGAACGTGGGTGTCGTGGTGCTCGGCGCCCTCGTGGGCGCCTTCGGCTTCAAGGAACGCCTCGCGGCGGTCAACTGGTTCGGCGTGGTGCTGGCGATCGGTGCGATCGGCGTGATGACGACCGCCTGATCGCGGGGCTGTTACAACCGCCGCGGCGCCGTCGACCCGCGTACGACGAGATCCGGGCTGAAGCCCTCGTTCTCGATCATCGGGTCGTTGTCCTCGCGTTCGAGTTCGGCGATGAGGCGTTGCGCCGCGTGGCGGCCGATCTCCTCGGTGTTCTGGCGCGCGGTGGTCAGCGCGGGCCACGACTGCTTGGAGAACGGGCTGTCCTCGAAACCGGCGATGGACAATTCCCAGGGCACGTCCACGCCACCGGAACGGGCGGCGGCAAGCACGCCGGCGGCGATCTCGTCGTTCGAACCGAAGATCGCCGTGGGCGGCTCCTTCAATGCGAGCAGCTTGCGCGCGCCGCGGAAGCCATCGTCGAACGAATAATCGCCCTCCACCACGAGCTTCTTGTCCACCGCGATGCCGTACTCGCGTAGTGCGTCTTCGTAGCCCTGGTAGCGCTCGGGGCTGGAGCGGTGCTCCTTGCCACCCCAGAGGAAACCGATGCGGTGGTGTCCCAGCTGGATGAGGTGTTCGGTGATGGCGTAGGCCGCGTCGCGGTCGTCGACGAAGACGCAGGGCCAGCCGTCCTTCGGGTCCTGTCGCGCCGATATGATCCGCACGAACGGTACCTTCTGCTCGGTCAGCGTCGCCAGCAGGGCCGGTTGCTCCGACATCGGTGGGCAGAGCACGAGGCCGGCCAGCCGGTTGCGACGTACCAGGTCGCCCAGCTGTTCGGCCAGGCGGGGAGCGGAAGAATCGCAGGGATGGATCTGCAGGCCGAAACCACGCTCGCGGCATACGGAAAGCACGCCATTCTGCATGGCGATGACATAGTGCGCGTTGGGGTTGTCGTAGACCAGGCCCAGCGCGTAGGTACGCGAGCTGCGCAGGCTGCGCGCCGCTTGGTCAGGCTGGTAGTCGAGTGCCTCGATCGCACGCTGCACCCTTTCACGGGTACGCGCGTGGACCGACGGCTCGTGGTTGATCACGCGGGAGACGGTCTTGAGCGATACGCCCGCGCGCTCGGCGACGTCCTTAATGGTAGGGCTACGCAATCTACGACCCCTCAATAGCAAGACGGCCATCCTAGCGGATGGCCGTTACTTAGCGAAGGCGGGACATCAGTCCTTGACGTGCTGTCCGACCCGGTGGCCCGCCGCGCCGTAGTACAGGATGTACAGGTAGCAGGGCACCATGAGGCACAGGAACACGGCCTGGAAGTCGTAGGTCTGCTTCAGGTGGGCGAAGATCACCGGAATGATCGCGCCGCCGGCGATGCCCATGATGAGGAAGGCCGAGCCGAACTCGGTGAGGGCGCCCAGGCCCTTGATCGCCAGCGGGAAGATCGCCGGCCACATCATCGCGTTGGCGAAGCCCAGGGCGGCGACGAAGCCGACCGAGACATAGCCGCTGGTGACATAGGTGCCGATCGAGAAGACCACGCCCAGCACGGCGGAGAAAGCCAGGTAGCGCTGCTGCGAAACGAACTTCGGAATCAGGAGCAGGCCGGCGATATAACCGACCAGCATCGCGATGAGCGTGTACGAAGTGAAATGCTGCGTGTCGGCGGGTGTCATGCCGAAGCCCTGGCCATAGGTGCCGATGGCGTCGCCGGCCATCACTTCCACGCCCACGTAGACGAACAGGCAGAGCACGCCCAGCCAGAGGTGCGGGAAGCTGAAGAGGCTGCCCTTGGCGTGGCCGATGGCACGCTCGGAGTTGTCGCTCGACGGCTTGATCTCCGGCAGCGAGGAGCGGACCACCCATACCGCCAGCACCACCAGCAGGCCGGCCATCACCATGTACGGCAGGTGCACCTTCGCCGCGAAGGCCGCGAGCAAGGCATCTTTCGCCTCAGGGGATGCGGCCGCCGCGATCTGCTTGTCGAAGTTGCCGATGTCGCTCATCACCACCGCGCCGAACACGAACGGTGCCGCGGCACCGGCGAGCTTGTTGCAGATGCCCATGAAGGCGATGCGCTGCGCACCGCTGTCGATCGGGCCGAGGATGGAGATGTACGGGTTGGACGCGGTCTGCAGCAGCGAGAGGCCGGCGCCGATCACGAACAATCCGGTCAGCGCACCCGGATAGACGCGCATCGTGACGAACTGGCCGAACATCACCGCGCCGATCGCCATGACGAACAGGCCCAGGCCCATGCCTTTCTTCATGCCGGTCTTCTTCAGGATGAAGGACGAGGGCAGGGCGAGGAAGAAATACGACAGGTAGAAAGCCATCGGCACGAGGAACGCGTTCACGTCGTCGAGGTTGAAGGCGAGCTTGACGAAGGTGATCAGTGGTCCGTTGAGCCAGGTGACGAAACCGAAGATAAAGAACAGGACGCCGATGATGATCATCGGGACCAGGCTGGAATGACGCGTCTCGTCGACGGCGACCGCGGTGGACGACATGGGTGGCTCCCCTCGTGTGGTGTTCGGTATCCGGAACGGCGGCACCGCCGGACACGCCCGATTTGTCCCTTTATTGACTCGTGTGCGTAACGTTGTCAATCGCCGGAAGCGCATTCCGCATGACCGATGGCAGGGGACTTCACTTTCGATGCCGCGGCGCGTCAAGCCACTGATCCGCCATGCGACGCGCATGCCAAGCGCCGTATGCGGCCCCGACCACGCGCGAGACGGCCTCCCGTGGCGAGGTTTCCTGTTGCGGTGCGTTATGGAAAGAAGGTTGTCCTAGCCATTTGTCCTGTTGACAACGTTGTCATTCGACTTACAGACTCGGCCGCAGTTGGGGAGCCATAAGGGGCGCGGGATGGGCGAGTCGGCCAAGCAACGGGGAATCGTGCGTGCATCGCGGGCCGGGGCGTTCATCGCCGCCGACGTGGGCGGCACGCATGCCCGTATCGGCCTGGTCCGTCGTGCCGCCGGGTCCAACGCCATCGACGTGCTCCGCTATGAACGCTATGCCTGCGCCGATTGGCCCAGCCTGACGGCGGTCCTGCAGGATTTCGTCGGCCGTCTGGAAGGCCAGGACGCCATCGAACATTGCGCCGTGGCGAGTGCCGGCTACGTGCTTGGCGACGCCATCGTCAACGAGAACCTCCCTTGGCCGGTTTCCATCGGCGACATTCGAGAGACCCTGGGGCTGACCGGGCTCGCCGTCGTCAACGACTTCGAAGCCGTGGCCTACGCCTGCCAGTTCCTGCAGGGCCACGAAACCACGCCGATCATCGAGACGGCCGCCGATCCGGCGGAGGGACCGATCCTCGTGATGGGACCCGGCACGGGACTGGGTTCGGCCGTGCTCCTGCCCGGCAAGCCACATGCCACCGTGCTGCCGACCGAAGCGGGACAGATATCGCTGGCCCCGGGCAATGAGCGCGAAGTCGCCATCCTCGCCGAGCTGGCGCGTGGCCGTGATTACGTTTCCTACGAGACCGCGCTTTCCGGCCCGGGCCTCCTCAATCTTTATCGAGCCATTTCCAGGCTGCGCGGCACGGCCGCGACGTTGCCCCACCCCGCGGCCGTGACCGGCGCCGCGCTCGACGGCAGCGACATCGCCGCGAGCGAGGCGCTGGACGTCTTCTGCGGCCTGCTCGGCAGCTTCGTCGGCGATCTCGCCATGCTCTACGGCGCCCGTGGCGGCGTATACCTCGCCGGCGGAATCCTGCCGCAGGTACGCGACCGCCTGCTCGCCAGCAGCTTCGCCACCAGGTTCTTCAACAAGGGCGTTATGCGCGCCTTTCTTCAGCAAGTGCCGGTACGTCTGATGGACCACGGACAGTTGGGTGTGATCGGTGCCGCCGGTCTCTACCTGCACGGTTCGACCGCTCATTGAAGAGCGGGAAAGGAACGCTTCGCTTAGTTCAAAAACCGGGCCGCAAGGCCCTTCGATAGCAACGAAGCACGGCGCGGCCGCGAAACCCGTCGTCGCTACATCCTCTGAGGGGAGGACATCATGTCGCATCGTAGAAACCTGCTTACGGCGAGCATCGTCGCCGGATTGTGTTGTTTCACCGGGATCGCCGCCGCGCAAGACGCCGCGCCGCCTCCGGCGAAACCCCAAACCGCCCAGGAAAAGGCGGATGCCGCGAAGGCCGCACAGCTCGAAGGCATCACCGTCACCGGTATCCGCGCCAGCCTGGAGAAGTCGCTGGACACCAAGCGCAACGCCGACGCCGTCGTCGAAGCGGTTACCGCCGAGGACATCGGCAAGTTCCCGAACACCAACGTCGCCGAGGCGATGACGCAGATCCCGGGCGTCGTGATCGACCGTGCGTTCGGCCAGGGCGACCGCGTCTCCATCGATGGCACCGATCCTAGCCTCAACCTCACCTTCCTCAACGGCCAGCCGATCTCGCAGACGCCGTGGCAGTACGGCGCGCAGCCGAACCGCGGCTTCGACTTCACCATGCTCGCCCCGGAAATCGTCGGCCGCCTGGAAGTCTACAAGTCGCCCGAAGCACGCCTGCCGGAAGGCAGCCTCGGTGGCACGATCCTGCTGCATACGCTGGAGCCGCTGGACCTGCCGGCCAACACGATCCGTGGTTCGTTCGGCCTGAACTACAACGACCAGGCCACGCCCGGCACGCGTCCGAACGCGTCGGCGCTGTATAGCTGGAAGAACGCCAGCAACACCTTCGGCGTGATCGGTTCGATCCAGCACTACGAAGAGAAGATCGATCGCCAGGGTTTCGAGATCTTCAGCTACAGCCCGGTATCGAAATGGGCCTCCAGCCCCGCCGTGGCCGCCGGTATCGCCAACGGAACGCTCGATCCGAACGCGAAGGTGCCCGACGAGGTGAACTCGGCGTGGTTCCAGCAGAAGCGCAAGCGCGACACCGCCACGCTGGGTTTCCAGATCCGTCCGACGGATAACTGGGACATCGACATCAACAACCTGTTCGTCCGCGAGAACTTCGACAACTGGAACCAGTCGCTGTATCCGTTCACCGGCGCCACGCCGGGCAACGTCACCAGCTTCAACCAGGGTCCGAATGGCGTCGTCACCGGCGGCCATGTCTGCGGCAACGATACGGTCGGCTGCCCCGCCATCGCGCAGGGCACCTTCGACAGCAACATCCGTAAATCCGTGGTGCGCACGTCGGCGTTCGACCTGAAGTCGACCTATCGCGGCGACGGCTGGAAGCTGGGCGGCGCGGCCGGCTACAGCAAGGCCACCAACGACAACATCTCGCAGGCGGTGATGGAGCCGGTCTATGCCGGCGGCTACACCTGGGACATCAACAAGGGCTTCGCCTTCGACAACCCGGCCGCCGCGCGCGATCCGGCGAACTGGCACATGGGCGACGTGGATGGCCTCGGCGGTTGGCCGGGCAACTACGGCGACTACTCGGCGCAGTCGCGTGACACCTATGCCCAGCTCGACTTCTCGAAATACTTCGATTCGTTCTTCAACGAGCTGGCCTTCGGCTATCGCTGGAACCGCCACGAGGAAGGCATGCAGGCGCATGTCTACGGCGGCAACGCACCGACCAACCTCGCCGCGCTCGGCTTCGGCGGCTTCACCGATACGCTGGACGCGTTCGACGGCGCGCTGGATGGATCGTCGAGCCACGTGATGCCGGACCGTGACGCCCAGTACGCCTGGGTGCGCAACACGAACGGCGGCAACGAAGACCCGGGCACCTATCTCAACGGCACTTACAAGCTGGTCGAAAAGACCAACGCGGCCTATGTGCAGGGCAACTTCGCCGGCGGCGACTTCCACGGCAACGTGGGCTTCCGCTACGTCGACACCAAGACCGACGGCACGGGCTTCGTCTACAGCGGCGCCCCGGTGCTGCCCGCGCCGGCCGGTTCCTGGCAGACCTCGTCCAAGACCACGAAGAACTGGCTGCCCAGCCTGAACGTGGCCTACGACGTGAGTGAAGACGTGGTGCTGCGACTGGCGGCGGCGAAGGTGATCGCCCGCCCGCCGTACAACATGCAGGTGAACAACCTGTTCCTCAACGACTCCGTGCTCACCGGCTCCGGCGGCAACCCCGACCTGAAGCCGTACAAGTCGAAGAACTTCTCGCTCTCCGCCGAGTGGTACTTCGCGCCGCAGTCGTACGTGGCCCTGACCGGCTTCTACAAGAAGATCGAGAACTACACCTTCGTCGATTCCGCGCCGGAGCAGCAGTTCAACTCGGGCATCTTCAACGACCAGACGACGTTCGCGCGCCAGGTCGCCCAGGGCCTCTGCACGCCGGACGGCTTCTGCACCTATAGCATCAGCCGCCCGCGCGACACCGGCTCGGGCAAGGTGCGCGGTGGCAGCCTGAGCTACCAGCAGGCGTTCTGGGATACGGGTTTCGGCGTGACCGCCAACTACACGTATGCCAAGGGCACGCTGGATTCGGGTGGTTCGCTGCCGTACAACTCGAAGAACTCCTACTCGGTCAGCCCGTACTACGAAATGGGTCCGTTCAGCGCACGCCTCACCTACAACTGGCGTGGCAAGTACCTCGCCGGCGGTTACATCGCCGGTGCGCCGCCGGCCACCACGGCCGACTACGCCGACCTCGGCGCGACCCTGGGCTGGAAGCTCAACAAGCAGGTGTCGTTCACCCTCGCGGGCATGAACCTCACCAACGAGAAGTACAAGCAGTACCTCGGCATCACCGCGATGCCGGTAGCCAAGTACACCACCGGCCGCCGCTACATGGCCTCGGTGCATTTCGACCTCTGATAGCGCGTCCCGGACGTGCGGCCACGGATGGCTGCACGCCTACCCCTCGAAGCTCCATTCCCCTCGGGCCCGACGCATCTTCATCGGGCCCGCTTTTTTTTGGCGGGCCCTGGTGGGAGCCGACAGGTCGCTTCCGGATACGGTAGGCAGCGTCACCGGTTACCGCCACAATCGACCGATCCACCGATCCACCCACCGATCAGACAGGAGCCCTCGATGCGCCGAATCCTCCTCCTCGCCATGGCCGTCGGCCTTGCCGCCTGTGCCAACCAGCCGAGGCATGAAGCCGGTCCCGTCGACGACACTCCGCTATCCCTCATTCCCGTGCCCGCGCAGCTGCAGCGCACTCCCGGGCATTTCCGTCTCGACGCGGGCACGCCGATCAGTGTGGCTCCAGGCGACACGCAGGCCAGGCGCGTCGCGGTCCAACTGCAGGGTTGGGTCCGCCAGGCCAAGGGTTTCACCCCGGCCATCGTCGAGGGCAAGCCCAGGAGCGGTGGCATCGCCCTTGCCACGGTATCCAGCATCAAGGGGCGCGAGGCCTATACGCTCGACGTCGATGGCGGCGGCGTGCGTATCGCCGCGAACGATGAAACCGGCCTGTTCTACGGTGCCGTGACCTACTGGCAATTGCTGACCGACCCCGCGGCCCAGAACGGCGTGCCCGGCGTGCATATCGTCGACGCACCTCGCTTCGAATGGCGTGGACTGATGCTCGATTCCAGCCGGCATTTCCAGTCGGTGAACGAGATCGAACACCTGCTCGACCAGATGGCGATGCACAAGCTCAACACCTTCCACTGGCACTTGACCGACGACCAGGGCTGGCGCCTGCAGATCGAGAAGTATCCCAGGCTCACGGAAATCGGCGCATGTCGCCAGCCCGTCGGCCCCGATGTCGCGCTGACCGGCGGCCCCGATCATCCGTATTGCGGTTTCTACACGCAGGACGAAGCGAAGCAGATCGTCGCATACGCGGCGGAGCGTCACATCACCGTGGTGCCGGAGATCGAGATGCCGGGGCACGCACAGGCCGCGGTCGCCGCATATCCGAAGTTCGGTGCCGGTGGCAAGAAACTTCCCATATCGTCCGATTGGGGCGTGAACACCGCGCTGTACAACGTCGACGACGGTACCTTCGTCTTCCTGCAGGATGTGCTGGACGAGGTGATGGCGGTCTTCCCGTCCACGTATATCCACGTCGGTGGCGACGAGGCGGCGAAGGACGAGTGGGAGCGTTCGAAGACGGTGCAGGCGAAGATGAAATCGCTCGGCATCACCGATGAGGAGCAGATGCAGGGCTGGTTCATCGCGCGCATCGGCGACTATCTGGAGAAGCACGGACGCCGCCTGATCGGCTGGGACGAGATCCTCGATGGCAAGGTACCCGCCAGTGCCACGGTGATGTCGTGGCGGGGTACCAAGGGGGCGGTCAAGGCGGCCAACGCCGGCCATGATGTCGTACTGGCGCCGTCGCCCACGTTGTACCTCGACCAACTGCAATCCAGCCTTCCCGACGAGCAGCCGGGACGCCCTTCCGGCCAGACGTTGAAGACGCTCTACGACTTCGAGCCGGTGTCGGCGGAGATCGCGCCGGACAAGGCCAGCCACGTGCTAGGCGCGCAGGTCACGGTGTTCAGTGAGTACCTGCCGAACTGGTACCGCACGCAGCACGCCATCTTCCCGCGCATGGCGGCGCTTGCCGAGCGCACGTGGTCGCCCAAGGCGGATTGGAGCGGCTTCATCGCGCGCCTTCCGGCACAGATGTCGCGCTATCGCGCGGCGGGCATCGTTCCTTCCGACGGCGCGTACGCGGTCGCCATCCAGGCCGAGGCGGCCGGTGAAGACAAGGCCAAGGTGACGCTGTCCAACCAGAGCGGCTATGGCACGCTGCGCTACACCACCGACGGCTCCGCACCGACCTCGCAATCCACCGCTTATAGCGGCCCATTCGACGTATCGCTGCCGACCACGGTTCGCGCCAACGCGTTCGCCGGTGGCTTCGGCCTGGCCGGCCCACGCGATCGCGAGATCGACGCCAAGTCGCTCTTGCGCCGGACCAGCGACGAACTGGACACGTGCAGCGACAAGCTGGTGCTGCGCCTGGAATCGCCCAACGCGGTGAACGGCCAGCGTCCCGTGTACAAGGTGGACATCATGGACACCTGTTGGGTATGGAAGGGCGTGAAGCTCGACGGCCGTTATGGCGTTGACGTGACGGTGGATCGCTTGCCCTACAACTATGCGCTGTGGAAAGACGCCAAGGGCATCGTCGCCCGCAAGGCGCGTTCGGGCGCGGGCGAACTGGAAGTGCACCAGGACACCTGCGACGGACCCAGGCTCGCCAGCATTCCGCTGGCGAAGGCGAAGGAAGGCCGCGCGACGCTCGATGGCGTCCTGCCCAAGCGCGAAGGCACGCATGACCTGTGCTTCGTCGTCACCGGCAAACCCGGCCCCAAGCTATGGGTGTTGGGAGACGTGCAACTCCGCTGATGCTGATGCGACAGGCACGCTGCGCATGTCCGCCTTGCGCTGCAAGGCGGTGCGGGCTTCGCGCTCGTCGTCGCTTTCCAACGGCGTGAGCGTCACGAACTTGCCGGCGATCATCGCGGCCAGCGGAACGCCATCGCGGATGGCGATACGGTTGCCGATCGTCGACGGCACCTTGCCCCCGGCGACGATACTGCCGACCAGGTTCAGCGGATCGGTACCGGCGATGCATACGATCTCGCCATCGTGCGCGCGATGGCGGATCTGGCGTAGCGCCGCCAGTGCCTCGGGCAAGGCGAATTGCTCGCCGACGAGGCCATCGACGAAACGGCCGCCACGGATCTCGCCGCGTGCCTCCAGCCGGTGATATACGCGCCGCAGCTCGCGCCATGCGGGCAGCCACGCCGCCTCGCGTTCCAGGATGCGCCAGCTGACCACGCCGTAGCGGCGCAACAAGGTGCGCGCGATGTGCTCGAGTCCATCCGCATCGTTGCGCTGTTCGCTCGGCCGCCGCGCCAGTGCCCAGCGGCCGGCATCCTCGATGCCACTGAGCATGTGCCGCCGCGTGCGCCGGTGGCGGTTGCCGTTTCGTTTGGCGGCGGGAAGCAGGAGCGCGCGCAATCCGGCGAAGCTATCGGCCGTGGCGCGGCCCGCGGCGACCAGTTCACCGAGCGCATCTTCGAGCTCGGTACGTAACAGGCGTGTCGTCGACGCGAGTTCATCGAAGAACAACGCACCTTCATCGCGCAAGGCTTCGGCAACGGCCTGCGCACGCGACGACAGCGGCTGCTCGTCGTTCGCTGCGGGCGCAGCCGCCGACCAGACGGCCAGCTGACGACGTGGCAGCAGCACGATCGGTGTCGATCGTACCGGCCCGCCGTTGCCGGTACCCAGGCGCAGCCGGCTCCAGACGACGCGGCCCGCGCGACAGAGGTCGTCGAGCCAGCCGATGCTGTAGTCGCTGACGCGTGCGGGTAGCAGTTCCGATTCCCACGCACCCGCCGCCGCTTCGAAGCCTTCGAGCTGGCCGATGACACCGGCGAGCGCATCCGGCCCCGCCACCTGCGTCGCGCGTGTCACGTGTTGCCAGTCGAGCAGGAAGCGGAGGAAGTCGCGCGGTGCGACCGGTTCGATTTCCCGGCGCAGGCGTCCGATGGTATAGCGATGGATGCGCGCGAGCAGGTGGCGTTCGCACCATTCCACGTCGGAGGTGCCGGGCGAGAAGGGGCCGCGCATCACATAGCCTTCGCTCTCCAGCGAAGCCAGTGCCAGTTCGACGTCGGCCGCCGCTATCCCAAGAGAGGTGGCAAGGACGATGGCGGGCACGGGTCCGAGTCCGCCGAGGCGTCCGCGGACGATATCGACGAGCGCGGATTCGGATGTCCATGCCTGCGCCTCGAATTCGGCAGGTGCCGCGATCGCGGGTGTCATGCCGGCGATGGGCCAGAGTGCGCGCCATGCAGGCAGGCGTTCCGCGGCGACCCACAACGACACGTCCCCGTGAGAGAGCCGCGTCGCACGCGCATCGGCCGAGAGCGCCGACAGCAGTTTCGCCCAACCGGCGTTGTCGCGGACTTCGTCGAGCGTGATCGCGCCGAGCTGGACCAGGGCCTCGTGCATCTCGTCCGCGCTGCGTGCCTCGGGCCAGGCTTCTTCCCGTACCGAAGCGATCGCCTCCGGATCGAGTCGCCCGAGGTCGTCGGCGCTCTCGGCTTCGTTCCAGCGGCGTGATTGCACCGCTTGCGTGCGGCGTTCTTCCAATGGCGCGTCGTCGAGGAAGGCGTACGGTGCCGCGCTGAGCACTTCGGCGGCCAACGGCGAGGGCGTGGCGAGGTCGCGCGCGACCATGGTGATCGCGCCGGATTCGAGACCGCGCAGCACGCCGAGCAGGCCTTCGCTGTCCATCGCTTCGTGCAGGCAATCCTCGAGCGTCTGCTTCACTAGCGGGTGATCGGGTATCTCCCGCTCACCGACGAGGTTCTCCGCGCAAGCGACCTGGTCGGGGAAGACCGTGGCGAGCAGATCTTCGCTCTTCATCCGCTGCAGCTGCGGCGGGACCTTCTTGCCGCCGCTGAAGCGCGGCAGGGCGAGCGCCGTGGTGGCGTTCCAGCGCCAGCGCACGCCGAACAGGGGCGCGTCGAGCAGGGCCTGGACCAGCACGTGCTCGGCCGAGTTCGAATGCAGGTAGCGCGCCACCTCCTCCAACGGGAAGCTGTGGCTGGTGGACAGCGACAGCACGATCGCGTCTTCGGTGGCGGCCGCCTGCAATTCGAAATTGAACTTGCGGCAGAAACGCTTGCGCAAAGCCAGGCCCCAGGCGCGGTTGATGCGGCTGCCGAAGGGTGTGTGGATGATGAGCTGGGTGCCGCCGGACTCGTCGAAGAAACGCTCCATCACCAGGGTGTCGTGCGTCGGCAGGGCACCGAGGGCGGCACGCGCCCGGAACAGGTAGTCGACGACCTGTTCGGCCGCGGCTTTCGACAGCGTCAGGGTGTCCACGAGGTACGCGAGCGCGGCATCGCGGCCACCCTTGTCGAAGGCCGCCGAGATGTCGGCACGCAGGCGAGACACGCCGGAGGAAAGTTCGTCGGTGCGGCCCGGCGCCTCGCCGAGCCAGAAAGGAATGTTCGGCGGCGCGCCTTGCGCATCCTCCACGCGCAGACGGCCCATTTCCACGCGCAGGATGCGGTAGGAGCGGTTGCCCAACTGGAAGACGTCACCGGCGAGGCTTTCCACCGCGAAGTCCTCGTTCACCGTGCCGACGATGATCGCCTGCGGTTCGAGCAGCACGTTGTAATCGCCGGTGTCGGGGATGGTGCCGCCGGAGGTCACGGCGGTCAGCCGGGCGCCACGGCGCTCACGCAGGCGCTTGTTCACGGCATCGCGGTGGATGTACGAACCACGCGGGCCGACGCGCGTGGTGAATCCCTCGGCCAGCATGCGCACGGTCTCGTCGAAGGTCTCGCGTTTCAGGTCCTTGAACGGGTACGCGCGACGGACGAGATCGAACAACGCGTCCTCGTCCCATTCCTGGCAGGCGACCTCGGCCACGATCTGTTGGGCGAGCACGTCGAGGGGTTCGCGCGGGAGGACCAGTGCGTCCAGTTCGCCACGGCGCACGCAATCGAGCAAGGCGGCGCATTCGACGAGGTCGTCGCGCGAGGTGGGGAACAGGCGGGCCTTGGGCGTGCCGCCCACGGCATGGCCGGCACGACCCGCGCGTTGCAGGAAGGCGGCGATGGAGCGTGGCGAGGCGATCTGGCAGACCAGGTCCACGTCGCCGATGTCGATGCCCAGTTCGAGCGAGGCCGTGGCGACGAGTGCGCGCAACTCGCCACGCTTCAATCTTTGTTCGGCGTCGAGGCGCTGCTCGCGTGAGAGGCTGCCGTGGTGCGCGGTGACCGCTTCCTTGCCGAGTCGCTCGGAAAGGTGCCGCGAGACGCGTTCCGCCATGCGCCGCGTGTTCACGAAGACGAGCGTGGTGCGGTGCTGCTCGATCAGGTTGCCGAGCCGGTTGTAGACCAGTTCCCACATGTCGTTCGACATCACCGCCTCTAGCGGCACCGGCGGCACCTCGAGCGCGAGGTCGCGATGGCGCGAATGGCCGACGTCGATGATGGCGCAGTCTTCGCGCTCGCTTCCGGTGAGGAAGGCGGCGACCTTCTCGATCGGCTTTTGCGTGGCGGAAAGGCCGATGCGGGTGATGCGGCGCTGGGCGAGGGATTCCAGCCGCTCCAGCGAAATAGCCAGGTGGCTGCCACGCTTGCTGGCCGCCACGGCGTGGATCTCGTCGACGATCACTTCGCGGATATCGCGCAGCATCGCCCGGCCCGACTCCGAGCCGAGCAGCACGTAGAGCGATTCCGGCGTGGTCACGAGGATATGCGGCGGCCGACGCTTCATCCGCTCGCGGTCGGACGAGGGTGTATCGCCCGTGCGCACGGCGCTGCGGATTTCGAGGTCGGGCAATCCTTGCTTGCGAAGTTCCTCGCGGATGCCCGCCAGCGGCGCTTCGAGGTTGATCCGGATGTCGTTCGACAACGCTTTCAGCGGCGAGACGTAGAGGATCGTCGTGCGATCGCGCAAGCCGCCCTCTTCCACGCCTTCGCGCACCAGCATGTCGATGGCGGAAAGGAAGGCGGTGAGGGTCTTGCCCGAGCCCGTCGGTGCCGCGACGAGGGTATGCCGGCCGGAGCGGATCGCCGGCCACGCCGCCGCCTGGGCCGCCGTGGGCTCGGCGAAGGTGCTCGCGAACCAATCGGCGACGGCGGGGTGGAAAGCAGCGAGTGGCGTCGACTTTTGTGAATTCATTGAATCACTTAAGTGGGGCCGAAAGGTCCGGTTGGCAAGCCGAAGGGTAACCCGGGACGGTCGCATGGGTTGCGATGAAAGCGTTACTTGGCGATGGTTGGTGTTTCCCCCGGATCGAATCGTGACCATGCCCGATATCGCGCGCCGCACCACCCTCGCCCTTGCCCTCTCCACCGGCCTTGCCGGCGCCGTGAACGCCGCCCCTCCGGCCGAGCGGCCGTGGATGGATCGCTCGTTGTCGCCGGACCGCCGCGCCGAGCTGATCGTGGCGGCGATGACCGACGATGAGAAATTCCGGCTGATCCGGTCGGATTTCGGCCAGAAGAACGACAAGCTGCCCCACCCGGCGGATTCCCTCGATGGCGCCGGGTATGTTCCCGCCATTCCGCGCCTGGGCTTGCCCGTACTGAACGAGACCGATGCCGGTCTTGGCGTGACCCGGCCCGGCAACGACCAGTTGGGCGCCATCTCGTTGCCCGCCGGGCTCGCCACGGCCGCCAGCTTCGACCCCGCCGTGGCCCACGCCGGCGGGCGCATGATCGGCGGCGAGGCGCGTGGCAAGGGCTATGGCGTGCTCCTCTCCGGTGGCGTGAACCTGGTGCGCGATCCGCGCAACGGACGTAACTTCGAATACGCGGGCGAAGATCCGGTGCTGGCCGGCACGATGGTCGGTGCCGCGGTGAAGGGCATCCAGGAGCGCAAGGTGGTCGCGACGGTGAAGCATTTCGCCATCAACGACCTGGAGTCCGGCCGCAATACGCTGAGTGCGGACATCGACCCGGTGGCCTTGCGCGAATCCGACCTGCTGGCCTTCCAGCTCGCCATCGCCAAGGGCGACCCCGGCTCGGTGATGTCCTCGTACAACCGGGTCAACGGCACCTACGCCGGTGAACACGACTGGCTGCTCAACCAGGTGCTCAAGCAGGAATGGGGCTTCAAGGGCTGGGTCATGTCCGACTGGGGTGGCGTGCACAGCGCCACCAAGGCCGCGATGGCCGGCCTCGACCAGGAATCGGCGGGCGAGGTATTCGACAAGGAGGTGTTCTTCGACAAGCCGTTGCGCGAGGCCTATGCGTCGGGCCAGTTCCCGAAGGCGCGGCTGGACGACATGGTGAAACGCGTGATGCGCAGCCTGTTCGCCCACGGTGTCATCGACGAGCCGATGAAGAAGACCAAGGTGCCGTACGAGGCCGACCGCGTCGTGGCGCGCGACACCCTGGAAGCGGGCGCGGTGCTGCTGCGTAACGAGGCGGGCTTGCTGCCGCTGGCACGGAAGGGCCAGTCGATCGCCGTGATCGGCGGCCACGCCGACAAGGGCGTGCTCGCCGGTGGTGGATCGTCGCTGGTTTCCGACGTGGCAGGCGACCCGGTTCCCGGCCTGGAGCCTAAAGCATGGCCGGGTCCGATGAAGTACCACGCGTCGGCACCGCTTTCCTTCATCCAGAAGCTGGCCGGTGGCAAGGTGAGCTTCGATCCGGGTACCGACCCTGCGGCCGCCGCGAAGGCCGCGGCCGGCGCGGACGTGGCCGTCGTCTTCGTTACGAAGTGGGCGGCTGAATCCTTCGACTGGACCGACCTCTCGCTGCCGGACAACCAGGATGCGTTGGTCGCCGCCGTGGCCAAGGCCAACCCGAAGACGATCGTGGTGCTGGAGACCAACGGCCCGGTGGACATGCCCTGGCTCGGCCAGGTCGGTGCCGTGATGGAAGCCTGGTATCCCGGCTCGGGTGGCGGCGAAGCCATCGCGCGCCTGCTCTATGGCGTGACGGCGCCCTCGGGGCGCTTGCCGGTGAGTTGGCCGAAGGACGAGTCGCAATTGCCGCGGACGACGATCGACGCGGCCGGGCTCTATTCCAAGGCGAAGCCGGCGGACAACGTCGACTACAACATCGAAGGCGCCGACGTCGGCTATCGCTGGTTCGAGAAGACGCATCGCGAGCCGCTGTTCGCGTTCGGTCATGGCCTGACCTACACCAGCTTCGCGTACAGCGACCTCGCGGTCGACAAGGATGCGGCGGGCTATCCCGTGGCGCACGTCACCGTGAAGAACACGGGCAAGGTGGCCGGTGCGGACGTCCCGCAGATCTACGTGACGGCGCCCGGCGCCGCCACGCACCGCCTCGCCGGCTGGAGCAAGGTGAAGCTGTCGCCGGGCGACAGCCGTCGGGTCGACATCCCGCTGGAACCGCTGGCGCTCGCCCGCTACGACGACGCGGGCAAGCGCTGGCGCGTGGCACCGGGCCGTTATACGGTGAAGCTCGGTCGCTCGGCCAGCGACATCGCAGGCGAAGCGGCCGTCGAGGTCGCGGAGAGCTTTCCGGTGGTGAAAGCGCCCTGACGACGAGCCCGCGTCGTGGCGTCTGCCTCGTGCACGACGCCACGACGCCGGCAGCGGTCACAATGGATGCATGAACCTGCGCCCTGCCCTCGCCTTCCTCGCTTCGACCTTACTCAGCGCACCGGCCTTCGCCGATCCGCCCGACTTCGACCGGCCGGGCGCCGGCTTCGCCACCACGGTGCTTCCGGCGGGCACGCTGGCGCTGGAACAAGGCCTGCCGACCTACGAACGTCAGCGCCAGGACGGTTTCCTCGACCGCACTTACACGGCGGACAGTCTCATCCGTATCGGCCTTGGCGGTCCCATCGAATTCCAACTCGGCGGCTCGGCCTGGAACCGGTTGGAGGAGCGTGGGCAGGGTTCGCGCCACCATGCGGTCGGCCACGGCGACAGCAGTGTCGCCTTGAAATGGGCGCCCGCCGGCTCGGGCGATGCGGGTGCCTTCAGCTGGGCCGCGCTGGGCGAGGTGACGTTCGCGAATGGCGACGAGGATTTCGGTAACGGCGCGCGCCAGGTCAGCCTCGGCACGACGATGCAATGGAAGCCGGACGACACGCACCAGAACACCTTGTACGCGAACCTCGACCGGCTGAAGGGCCGGAACACATGGACGCTGGCTCCGACGTTCGGCCGCAAGGTCGGCGAGAACCTCGTCGCCTATATCGAAACGGACGCCATCCACGACGCGGAGGACGGCAACGAGCTACAGGCCGGTGGCGGCGTCGCCTACGACGTTGGCGACCGTGTGCAACTCGACGCCTACGCGCTTCATCGCATAGGCGGCCACGGGCCCTCGATGGTCGCGGGCGTGGGCATCTCGATGTTCTTCGGCCGCTAGTTGGCTGGAGGCGTTCTGCGCTTCATCAGGCCATTCGTGAAGAGGTATGCCGCCGTCTGGTAGTACGTGACGGCGTCCTTCGCGTCCACCGGGTCCATATGCTCGACCGGCGTGGCGTCACCCGTGGTCTTCTGCGGGATCATCTCCTTCACCGGCTGGCGCGGGATCAACGATGTCAGCCGATCGCCGTGCAGATAGCCCAGTTCCTGATAGGTACTCAGGAAGGCGCGCTCGCGGCCGGGTTCGAGCTTGAAGATGTCGTAGCCGTAGAAGCGCGAGGTGTAGCTGAAATTGAGCATGCCCAGGATCGTCGGCGGAATGTCGATCTGGCTCATCAGTCGATCCACCCGGCCCGGCGCCACGTGCTTGGGCGAGTAGATGAACAACGGGATGTGATAGCGGTCGACGGGCAGGCTGGTCTTGCCGGCGCTGGTCGCGCAATGGTCCGCCGTGATCACGAAGATCGTGTCGTCGAACCAGGGCTTGGTCGAAGCGCGCTTGAGGAAATCGGCGATCGCCCAGTCGGTGTATTGCACGGCGGCACGGCGCGAACCCTGCGGCAGCTTCACCCGGCCTTCGGGAAAGGTGAAGGGCCGGTGGTTCGAGGTGGTCATCACGTGACCGAAGAACGGCTTGCCCTTCGCGTACGCATCGTCCATGCGCTTCATCACGAGGGTGTAGAGATCCTCGTCGGCCACGCCCCAGACGTTCTCCGCATGGATGTCCTTGTCATCGATGGCGCCGCGGTCCACTGCGGTATAGCCGTTGCTGGCGAAGAAGTGGTCCATGTTGTCGAAGTAGCCGTAGCCGCCGTACAGGAACTCGGACTCGTAGCCCTTCGCGTTGAAGACATCGGCGAGGGACCAGAGGCCCTCGTTGTCCGGCCGCTTGACGATGGATTCGCCCGGCGTCGGCGGCACCGAAAGCGCCAGTGCCTCCAGGCCACGCACGGTGCGCGTGCCGTTCGCGTAGAGCTGGGTGAAGAACAGGCTTTTCGACGCCAGCGCGTCGAGGTTCGGCATCAGGTGCTTGTGCTTGCTGACATCCAGGCCCTCGACGTAATCGCCGGACAGGCTCTCGACGCTGATCAGGACGATGTTGAGTTTCTTCTCCGGGCCGGTCGCCGCGATCGTCCGTGTGATGTCCATCGGATCGTTGCTGGTGAAGGTCGCCTCGGACGTCTTCAACAAGGTGCGCAGGTTGGCGAAGGCCTCGTCCTTGGGAAGCGTCGGGTAGTACTTCGCATAGTCCAGTTCGTTGTCGCGGAACGCGGCGAAGAACTGGTAGATGCCGTTGCCGGCCAGTTCGTTCACGTAGTTGTTGCTCGAACGGTCCTTCATGGAGCCGTCGACGGCGAAGCTCACCGCGACGGTGAGCAGCAACCACACGCCCGCCACGGCGCTGCGGCCGAGGAATCGCGAGCCATCGTCACGCGCGGCCAGGACGCGCCGGCTGAAGAACATCACCAACACGGTGCCCAGCACGAGCAGGGCCGACCAGGTGCCGATCGGGTACGACTCGCGGATGTTGCCGACCACCTCGTGGGTATAGACCAGGTAATCCACGGCGATGAAGTTGAAGCGCGCGCTGAACTCGCCCCAGAACACCAGCTCGGCCGCGCCGAGGTAGAGCACGGCGAACGCCAGCACGAAGCACAGCCCGAGGAAGATGCGGTGCCCCCAGCGTGACAGGTAGGCCCGTCGCGGCAGCAGCCATAGCGCCAGCAGCAGGGGCCAGGCGAAATAGATGTAGGTGACCAGGTCGTAGCCCAGCCCGACCAGGAACAGGTACAGCCACTGGCCCAGGTTCGGCGGAACCTCGTGACGGGTTTTCACCAGCAGGATCAGGCGGACCAGGAAGGCCACGCCGACAAAGAGGAGGCCGAACCACAAGAGCGGCCGGAAACGCTGGCGCAGGGCGCCGGGGGCCGGAGAATCAGGACGCATGGAGCCTCACGAAACAGATCCGGCTCCGGGGACGGGCGCGGCATGTCTCGCAGGGTAAGAATCTGCGCTTACGTCGAGCTTTCCCCAACCTTAGCGGAACCTTTCACCGCCGGAACCGTTGGCCGGCCGTTCACGCAAGCGACACGCCCTGCCGTCCCCGCGCGCTCTGTGGCAACCTACACGACCTTACGACCACCGAACGACCATTGGAGTCAGCGCGCAAGTGGAGCACGAAACGAGGGCGGAGCTCCCGACGACAGATCAGCCTTTGGCCAAGCGCGCACTCTATGTGACCCTGCTGCGTCGCGCGGGCGGCCCGGTGCTGTCCGTGGTCCTGCTTTGCCTGGCGCTGTGGGCCCTCCATGCCATGGCCAGCGAGGTCACCTACCGGCAGATCGCCGGTTACGTGCACGCGTTGCCCAACAGCGACATCGCGCTGGCGGTGCTGCTGACCGCGGCCGGCTATGTCGTCATGACCCTCTACGACTGGTTCGGCCTGGCCAGCATCGGCCGGCGGCTGCCGGCCCGCAGGGTGGGCCTGATTTCCTTCATCAGCTATGCGTTCTCGAACGCGCTGGGCATGTCCCTGCTGGTATCCGGTTCCATCCGCTACCGGTTCTACGTCCAGGCCGGGCTCAATACCGGCGACGTGGCGCGGGTGGTGCTGTACACGACCCTGAGCTTCTGGCTCGGCCTCGCCGCGCTCACCGGCGTCACCTTGCTGCTGGTGCCGATTCCTCCCGAGGTACCGCTTTCCGGCCTGCGTATTCCGCTGGCGGTCGTGCTGGCGCTGGTGCCGCTGGCCTGGTTCGGCGTCGCGGTGGCGGTGCGCCGGCCGGTGCGCGTGTGGCGCTGGGCGGTCAATACACCGACGCCCGCCGTGGCCGCGCGGCAGATCCTGACCGGCGCGCTCGATTGGGGCCTCGCCGCCGGCGTGCTCTATGTACTGATGCCCGAGGCCATTTCGGGTGGCTTCGGCCACTTCCTGGCGATCTTCGTGGTGGCGCAGATGGCGGGGCTGATCAGCCACGTCCCGGGCGGCCTCGGGGTGTTCGAGGCGGTGATGCTGGCCGGCTTCGGCGCCACCGGCAACCACGGCCTGGAGGCACCCATCCTGGGTTCGCTCGCCGCCTTCCGCCTCGTGTATTACCTGTTGCCACTGTGCGTGGCGACGGTGATGGTCATCTGGCGGGAAATCAGCGCGTTGCGCCATGCCGCCATGGTCACGCCGTGGTTCAGCAGCCTGTTGCCGCCCTTCTTCGCCGGACTGACCCTGGTCTGTGGCGCCGTGCTGCTGTTCTCCGGCGCCACGCTGGCGATCCCGGGGCGCATGGAGATCCTGCGTGGTTTCGTGCCCTTGCCGCTGGTGGAGGTATCGCACTTCCTCTCCAGCGTGGTGGGCATGCTGCTGCTGATCCTGGCCCGGGGTCTGCAACGGCGGCTCGATGCCGCCTACGTGCTGACGCTGGTGCTGCTGATCCTCGGCGCCATCCTGTCGCTGCTCAAGGGCATCGACTACGAGGAAGCGACCCTGCTTTCCCTGCTCGCCCTCGCCCTGGCGCCCGCGCACCGGCACTTCTACCGGCGCGCGTCGTTGTTCCGCGCCAGCTTCTCGCCCGGCTGGGTGCTGGCGATCGGCGCCGTGCTGGCCTGCTCCACGTGGCTGGTGTTCTTCAGCTTCAAGCACGTCGAATACAGCAACAACCTGTGGTGGGAATTCAGCTTTCATCACGGTGGCGCGCCGCGTGCCCTCCGCGCGCTGGTGGGCGCGACGGCGGTGGTGATGCTGGTCGCGCTGGCCAACCTGATCCGGCCGGCACGGCCGCGCCGCGCTTATCCGGCCGAAGCGGACCTGGCCCGGGCGATGCCGTTGTTGAAGCACTTCGAGTCCGCGCAGGCGCATCTCGCCCTGGTCGGCGACAAGATGCTGATGTTCGCCCCGGGCGACCGGGCCTTCATCATGTATGACATCGAAGGGCGCAGCTGGGTGGCCATGGGCGATCCGGTCGGCACCGACGAGGCGGCGCGCCGGGAACTGGTCTGGTCGTTCCGGGAGAATTGCGAGCGTGCGGGCGGCTGGCCGATCTTCTACCAGGTGCGCCCGGCCGACCTCGACCTCTATCTCGATGTGGGCATGAACCTGCTAAAGATCGGCGAAGAGGCACGTGTCCGGCTGGAAAGCTTCAATCTCGACGGCAAATCGAAGAAGACCCTGCGCGGGACGGTGAACAAGCTGTCCCGCGATGGCTTGCGCATGGAGATCGTCCCGGCCGAGGCCGTGCCCGCCTTGATGCCGAAACTGAAATTCGTTTCCGATGCGTGGATGCGCGACAAGAAGGTGCGCGAAAAGCGCTTCTCGCTGGGCCTGTTCGACGAGCGCTACCTCGCGCGCACGCCCATGGCGGTGGTCTGGCAGGGCGACGAGCTGGTGGCCTTCGCCAATGTTTTCGTTACCGAGACGAAGGAAGAAGCCTCCGTCGACCTCATGCGCCACCTGCCCGAAGGCCCCTCCGGCATCATGGATTTCCTCTTCATCGAACTGATGGTCTGGGCGAAAGCCGAGGGCTATCGCTGGTTCAACCTTGGCATGGCTCCCTTGTCGGGCCTGCAAAACCGCCGCACGGCACCGTTGTGGAGCCGCTTCGGCGCCATGGTGTTCGGCCGTGGCGAGCGCTTCTACAACTTCCGCGGGCTGCATCGCTACAAGGACAAGTTCGATCCCGAGTGGGAGCCGCGCTACATCGCCGTTCCCGGCGGCATCGCCTTGCCGCTGGCGCTCGCCAACGTCGCCAGCCTGATCTCGGGCGGCCTCGGTGGAGTCGTGCGCCGGTGAAGAGCTACCTGAAGAAGACGTTCCGTTACGTCCTGTTCGGCATCGCCGCCTTGCTGGTGCTGGCCTTGCTCGCCTGGCATCCCTGGACGCGCGCCTCGATGGAAAAATCCACCGTGGAGCTTCCCGCGTTGAAGGCGGCGCCGGCCGGCGAGGAAGACCTCCTGGTGGTGATCTACTCCGGTGATGGCGGCTGGTGGGATCTCGACCAGCGCCTCGGTGCCGTGTTCACACAGCGCGGCATTCCCGTCGCGGGGGTGAGCACGTTCAAGTATTTCTGGCGCTACCGTTCGCCGGAAGAATCCGCGCACGACCTGGATGGCCTGCTCGACCGCTACACCCGCCAGTGGAACAAGCATCGCGTGCTGCTGATCGGTTATTCGTTCGGCGCCGACGTGCTGCCGACGATCGTGGGCAAGCTGCGTCCGGACAACCGCGACAAGCTCAGCCAGCTCGTCCTGCTATCGGCCAGCCGCGACGTGAACTTCGAGATCGAACTCGAGGGCTACATGCAGCAGGGCTGGTGGACCACGCACACGCACAACTTCCTGCAATGGCTGAATCCGGTGGTGCACACCGATGCCATTCCGCCCATCGCCGCCCTCGGTGGACGTCCGCCCATGGCTTGCTATTACGGCGCCGAGGATGCGGACGACAGCGGCTGCACCGATCGCCGGCTGCCGGCCTTCGTCACCGTGTACAAGAAGCCCGGCTCGCACCATTTCGACGAAGACTACGAGAAGCTCGCCACCGAACTGATCCAGCGCATGCCCGGACATCGTCCGGAGGTCTCGACGCAGCCTTAACGGAAATTCCGGCGCCGGTGGCGTGAAGGCGTGTCACGAAACATTCACGGCCGCGCCACCAGAAATTTCCTCTTTTCCGCTCAACCTGTCGGTCCGGGCGGAAAGAAGAGCAGGAGACGGCCATGCATCGAGAGCCAGGAAAACGCGATTACGGATCTTCCGACTGTGCTGCCTTGCGGAGTCTGGCCAGCCGTGGCGTGAGCGTGCCCCCAAGTGCCCCGAAGCCGCCCCCGCGCTCCTCCCGCACGGAACGGCCACGCCACGAACAACGGCGCGACGACCGGGTCCCCGCTTGAACGTAAGGGTTCACTGAGACCTGCCGAGGCAAATAGGCACTAATTTTAAGAATCCTCCTATATCCGTCGTCGGTCGACCTACGTAACCATTAGGTCCGTGCCCAGCCCGGCTGTCGGGCGGGGCGAACGAATCGCCGATGACCGATCCGACGGCAGGATGCCGTCCGTCCCTAGCGCCAGGATCGATCCCCCCCTTCATCGGCGGTAACGCCGCGCCGGCTTTGCCGGGCCGCGTTCGGGGTGGCTACGGCCACCAGACCAAGGGACGGTCGCCATGGCCCTCCGCGTGAGCGTGAGGGCCATGTTTTTTCTGGGGCTCCCACAAGGGGGGGGCCGTCAGCGGCCTGTGGCAGCCTTTTCCCGCACTTCGGCGAACGACCATTCGCGTTTCAGCTCGCCGTTTTCCCACACCGTCTGCATGACTTCTTCCCAACCGGGCTCTATCGCATCGGCCGGGAGCGACACGGCGTCGTCGGGTAGCGGCACGGTGCGGTAGCTGCCGTATTCGCGATGGCGAAGGAGGGTCATCCGGCCGCGCTTGGAAAGCTTGCCCTGGTCGGTGACCGGGTCCTTCCATACGTCGTGCCAGGTGCCGTCGATGCGTGCGGCCGAGCATTTCAGCGCGAACTTCTGCGTGTCGCGGGTGAGTTTCTGCAAGAGCGCGCCACCCATGCCGAAGGCGAGGTTGTCGGCGGCGTAGCCCGCGGCGGTGATGCGTTCGAGGATGGCGCGGATGCTCTCCGGATTCACGCCGTCGCCCTGGATCACGCGGACGTGGTTGAGTACGCGATAGCCCTTGCCGTTCACGGTGCTGCCGAAGGCTTCGTTCAACAGGCTTACGCAACGATGCACGACTTCAACCGGATCGCCGGAGTCAGGCCGCACGACCACGGTGGCGCCCGAGGCGATGACTTCCTCGCGCAGCGTCTTGCCCCAGTGCTCGACGATGGCGTGGTAGATGTCGTAACTATCCGACACCACGGCCACGAGCGAGCCGGGACGCGCGAAGCGGCGAAGCATGTTGCGATAGGCGTCGACTTCGTGTTCCTTGCCCCAGCTGGTGATCGTGCTGTGCTCGGCGGCGGGAATCGAATAGCCGGCCATCGCTTCGCCGTAATACGTGCGCGCGGCGAGCACACCCGAGACGGTGTCGGTGCCGAGAAAGTTGACCAGATGGGCCATGCCGCCGAGGCCGGCGGATTCCGCGCTCGATACGCCGCGGGCGCCGAAGTCGTGCAGCTTGAAGGGAATCTGGCCCGCCGGGTCGTCGGAGGTGCGTTCGAGGTAGTGCAGGATCGTCCGCCGGGCCTGCCAGCTGATCGTCGCGACCGTCACCGGATACCAGAGGCGCAGCAGCAGTGTTTCCAGGTATGAAGGCAGCCAGAAGGCCTTCGGGTCGGTGGATTCGATCGTGACCAGCACCTGGTGCGTCGGCACCACGCTGCCTTCGCAAACGGCGCGCACGCGCACCGGCAGGCGGCCGCCGTGCGTGTCGACGATGTAGCGCCAGCCTTCCTCGTTGAAGGGTTCGCCGTGGGCGGCGAAGAAATCGCGCGCTTCGTCCACGTCGGCATGCGTGACGGGACGGCCGAGGCGCGCCTTCAGGACGGCCTGGAGGCCGAAGAACACCGTGCTTTCATAGGTGCCGCCACGCGACTCCACGTAGAAGAACGTGGCATCGGTGCCTGGCGGGTACTGCAACCAGTGGCTGGCCTTGTAGCTGTCGGTGTCGAGGATGGGATTGTCGAGATAGGGTGTGCCGTGGGTCGTCATGACCCACAGCATACCCCTCGCTTCATCAGGCGGCGGTGTCGACGAGCACCAGTTCCGCATCGCTGGTGGCGGTGATGCGCAGCGCCGTTTCATCGCGGATCGCGGCGCCATCGCCCTTGTCCAGCGCGATGCCGTTGATTTCGACCGAGCCGGCCGCCGGAACCATATAGGCGTAGCGGCCGGGAGCGAGCGCGTATTCCACGGTCTCGCCTGCCTTCACGCTGGCACCCAGTACACGGGCGTCGGTGCGGATCGGCAACGCGTCTTCATCGCCCGCGATGCCGCTGGCCAGGGTCACGAAACGGCCAGAGCGCTCGCCCTTCGGGAACGGCCGGGTGCCCCAGGCCGGCGCCTCGCGCTTGCCGTCCGGAATGATCCAGATCTGGAAGATCCGCGTAGCGTCGGGCTCGGCGTTGTACTCGGCGTGGCGAATGCCGGTACCGGCGCTCATCACCTGCACGTCGCCCGCTTCGGTGCGACCCTTGTTGCCCAGGCTGTCCTCGTGGGTGATGGCGCCTTCGCGAACATAGGTGATGATTTCCATGTCCGAATGCGGGTGCGGCGGAAAGCCCGTACCGGCGGCGATGGTGTCGTCGTTCCAGACCCGCAGCGCGCCCCAGCCCATGCGCTTGGGATCGTGGTACGAGGCGAACGAGAAGTGGTGCTTGGCGTCGAGCCAGCCGTGGTTGGCACCGCCAAGACTGGTGAAGCGGCGGACGTCGATCATGTCGTGCTCCCCCGGGAATACCGGACTGGATGAGTGGATGGGTGTATTTTCCTCCGACCCATTCGCCGCGGAGCATCGCTTTCCGGAACGGATTGTTTCCCCGGAAGCGCCTTGCAGGGTTGCAAACCAAACCCCTGCGCCCATGTGGGACGGATCGGCGGTGCCACGCCGCCTCCCCCTTGCGAGGTATTCCCGAATGATCCCGTTCTCGGTGCTCGACCTTTCCCCCGTTCCCCGTGGATCGACGCCTGGCGAATCGCTGCGCAACTCGCGCGACCTGGCCCGCCACGCGGAGGCCCTGGGCTTCCATCGCTATTGGCTCGCCGAGCACCACAACATGACGGGCATCGCCAGCGCGGCCACGTCGGTGGTCATCGGGTACATCGCCGAGGGCACCCGCACGATCCGCGTCGGCTCCGGTGGCATCATGCTGCCCAACCACGCACCCCTGGTGATCGCAGAGCAGTTCGGCACCCTCGCCTCGCTGTATCCGGGTCGCATCGACCTGGGCCTGGGACGCGCGCCGGGAACCGACCAGGGCACGGCGCGTGCGCTGCGCCGTTCGCTCGGTCCCAGCGACGACCGCTTCCCGGACGATGTGCAGGAACTGCAATTCTTCCTCGGACCGCCGCAACCCGGGCAGACGGTGCGCGCGGTGCCCGGCATGGACACCAACGTGCCGATCTGGCTGCTCGGTTCCAGCTTGTTCAGCGCGCGCCTCGCCGCCGAACTCGGCCTGCCCTTCGCCTTCGCCTCGCACTTCGCGCCGGACCTGATGATGAAGGCGCTGGAGGTGTATCGCACGATGTTCAAGCCGTCCGACGTGCTCGATAAGCCCTACGCCATGCTCGGCATCAACGTGGTCGCCGCCGACACCGACGAGGAAGCGCGCCGCCTGTTCACCTCGCAACAGCAGGCCTTCTGGAACCTGCGCCGTGGCGCGCCGGGCCAGTTGCCGCCGCCGGTGAATTCGATGGAGGGCGTGTGGACGCCGATGGAGAAGGCGCAGGTGGACCACGCCTTGTCGTGTGCCGTGGTCGGTTCGCCGGAAACGGTACGCGAAGGCCTTGCCGCGTTCATCGAGCGCACCGGTGCCGACGAGTTGATCATCACCGCGCAGATCTTCGACCACGAGGCGCGCAAGCGTTCCTACGCGATCGTCGCGGAGCAGCACGCGGAGCTGGCCCGCCGTACGGCGGCCTGAGCCGGTGTCCGTGAGGGTCGTCCTCGATACCAACGTGTGCCTGGACGCCTTCGTCTTCGCCGATCCGCGCGCGGATCGGCTTGTCGCGGCGATGGCGGCTGGCGAGGTCGAGGCCGTGACGCGAGCCGACTGCCGGGACGAGTGGCTCGCGGTGCTGCGCTACCCGGTGTTGAAACTGGACGAGGCGAGCATCGCGGGGGCCATCGCCCGGTTCGATGCCTCGGTGACTTTGTTGCCGCCATCGCTGGTGGCAGTGCCCTTGCCACGCTGCCGCGATCCCGATGACCAGAAATTCCTCGAATTGGCCGCCGCCGCGGGCGCGGCGGTGGTGTTCTCGCGCGATGCCGAGGTGTTGCGCCTCGGCCGTCGCACGAGGCGCGACGGCCTTTTCGAGATCGTGAAGCCCGAGGATTGGAGCTTCAGTCCATCGGCACCAACGCGATGAAGTTGCGCAGGCTGTAGTAACGCTCGTGCTGCGGCCAATCCACCGATGCGATGGCCTTGTGGCCCGCCGCCCAGGGTTCGTTGTCCAGCAGCACCTCGACCTGGGTCTTGCCGTCACCGACGTTGCCGTAGAACACGCGTATCCAATGCACGTCGGCCGTGAGCGGTGCCGTGGCGATAGCCGCCTCCAACGCCGACAGACCATCCTCCGGGATCTCCAGCGGTGCGTCCTTCTCGCCGCGAAGCGTGAAGTCGCCGATGTAGAGGGTGAACCGGTGCACGCCGGCGACCAGTTCGCGGACAGCGAGCTTCTTCGCGTTCACCCTGTGCCAGCAGGCCGCCAGCACGACGTGGAAATCGTTACGTGCGAAACCGTCCAGTGCATCCCGGCATCCCGCCTTGCCGCCGCCGATGCCGCCGAAGCTTTCCTCGATGGTGCGCTCCTCGTCGAGCACGATATCGATGTCGAGGCGGCCCATCCCGTCGCCGGCGCCCTCGTGCCAGATGCCGCGAATGGCGGGAAAATCCTCGCCTTCGGTAAGCAGCCAGTCTTCGTCGGCTTCGAGTTCGACGCCATGCTCGGCAAATAGATCGATCAGGTGGTTCTGGATGAGGCGGTCCATGGTTCGTCCGGTCTGGGGATAGGGCGATTATGCGCTGTCGGTCAGCTTATCGAGTGCGACCGCTGCCGCGGGGTTCCGTTCCTTCGCGGCCGAGATGAAGTAGACGAAGACATCCCGCGCGGCCGCCTTGGAAGCGGCCGGCCCCACATGCGGCAGGTCGGGCGGGTCTCCTCCCGCTGCCCAAATTGCCGCGCGCTCCGCCCAGACCGCGAGGTCCTTCGCTCGATAGCCGTTCGTTTCGCTCGATACGCTGCGCATCAATCGTGCATAGACGAAGGGGCCGGTCAGGTCGGCGAAGGACGGATATTTCGGCGAGTCGGTGAACACCGTCGCCACGCCACGTTCGCGCGCGAGTTCCAGCCAGCGCTCATCCATGAAGCTGTCGTGGCGCACTTCCACGGCGTGGCGAAGGGCTACGCCGGCGTGCTTCTCGGGCAGCAGGTCGAGGAAACCGGCGATATCGTCGGCGTCGAACTTTCGCGTGGGCAGGAACTGCCAGAGCAAGGGCCCGAGCCGATCGCCCAGCGCGACCGCACCGTCGAGGAAGCGGCCGATCCGCTCGCCGGTGGAGGACAGGGCCTTGGTCTGCACGATGTGTCGCGGAGCCTTCACCGAGAAGATGAAGCCTTCCGGCGTTTCGGCTGCCCACTTTTCATAGGTGGCGGCCTCGGGCGAACGGTAATAGGTACCGTTGATCTCGATGGCGCGAACCTGGCGGCTGGCGTATTCGAGCTCACGCTTCTGCACGAGCCCCTCCGGATAGAAGACGCCGCGCCAGGGTGGAAAGGTCCAACCTCCCATGCCGGTACGAATGTGTCCCCGCGCGGGGGCTTTGCTTCGAGCGCGTTGGGTCGCCATGGGAACGATGCTCGCAAGGGTGAGGTGGAGGGTTCGTCTTTACATGCGGCGCGCCGTGACATTGCGCGATACTCGCCGTTTCCGAGTTTCCCGCGAGCCGACCATGCCGTCCATCCGCATCCTGACCGTCGATGACCATCCCCTGCTGCGCGAGGGCATCGCCGCCGTGATCGAGGGGCAGGAAGGGCTGGAACTGGTGGGCGAGGCGAGTTCGGGCGAGGAAGCCATCGAGCGCTATCGCACGCATCGTCCGGACCTCACCCTGATGGACCTGCAGATGCCCGGCATCGGCGGGATCGCCGCCATCGAGGCGATCCGCGCCGAATTTCCCGACGCGCGCATCCTCGTTCTCACGACGTACCGGGGCGACGTACAGGCGCTGCGCGCCTTCCGTGCCGGCGCTCAGGGCTACCTGCTCAAGAGCGAGCTGCGCAAGGACATGCTGGTCACCATCCGTCAGATCATGGAAGGCAAGCGCCGCGTCCCGGAGGAAATCGCCCAGGAAATGGCGGGCCACGCGGATGACGACGAACTCACGCCTCGCGAAACCCAGGTACTCACCCACGTCGCCCGTGGCGAGTCCAATCGCGATGTGGCCACGGCCCTCGGCATCGCCGAGGAAACGGTGAAGGCGCACATGAAGAGCATCCTGGCCAAGTTGCAGGCGAACGATCGGACGCATGCGGTGGCCATCGCCCTGCGCCGGGGCATCATCGAACTCTGAGCCAGGTGTCCGATCGCGATCAACGAGAGAGGGGTCAAGCCCGCGCGTGGGCGTGACGCTTGCGGTATTCGGCCGGGGTGACCCCGACCCGGCGCATGAAGGCGCGGCGCAAGCCGTTGGCGTCGGCATAGCCGCAGCGCACGGCAACCCTCTTCGGGCTTTCATGACCGTGCTCCAGCAGGCGGCGCGCCGCTTCCACCCGCATCGCCTCGACGAAGGTGGCCGGCGTCATGCCCACCTCATGCTGGAAGATGCGCGCGAAATGCCGGGCGCTCATGCCGACGCGCGCCGCCATGGATGCCACCGAATGGTGTTCGGCGGGATGGGCCACCACGTAGCGTTGTAGTTCCTGCAGGGCGCCGCGTCCCGCCGGTGCGGCATCGCCGTGTCGGCTGAACTGCATCTGCCCGCCCGGCCGCCGGTAGAACACGACCAGTTCGGCGGCCACCGCCATGGCGATATCCCGCCCGAGATCTTCCTCGACCAGGGCCACCGCGAGATCCATGCCAGCCGTCACACCGGCCGCCGTGCATACCGGGCCGTCGCGAACGACGAAGGCATCCGCCTCGACCTCCAGCGATGGATATCGCTCGGCCAGCAAGGACGCAACGCGCCAGTGCGTGGTCACGCGGCGCCCATCGAGCAAGCCGGTATGGGCGAACAGCAGCGCGCCGCTGCAGATCGAGCCATAGCGTCGGGCCCTTTCACTGTGTCGCCGCATCCACGCCACCGCCGTCAGGTCCACCGCGGCGCGTGGCAGGTCGGGCGAGCCCGCGACGAGCAAGGTGTTCAGGGGCTCGATGTCGTCGAGCACGCTGCGGTCGGGCAGGAAATGGAGCCCGGACGACGCGGCCACGGCCAGGGGCGCCATGCCGACGGTGATGACCCGATACACCTCGCGGCCCGCCTGGCGGTTGGCTTCCGCGAAGACGTCCGCCGGGCCGGCGACGTCGAGCATCTGCACGCCGGCCGGGGCGAGGATGGCGATGGTCAGGGGTGGCGGCCGCATGGCGCGCAATATGTCTGGATTTGATACATCACGTCAAATCATGACGGGGTCGGCGCGCGGTGCAATGGTTCCCCATCCCATGAGGCTTCCCGCCATGACCACCATCGCCGGCATCGCCATCCCCGACAGCGCCCTGGCTCGCGAGATCACCGACCTGGTCCGCGACACCGAGACCGACCTGCTCTACCACCACTCGCGCCGCGTGTTCCTGTTCGGCGCCTTGACCGGCAAGGCCAAGGGGCTCGCCTACGACCCGGAACTGCTCTATGCCGCCGCGATGTTCCACGACATGGGCCTCATGCCCGCCTATGCGAGCAAGACGGAACGCTTCGAGGTGGACGGCGCCAACGCCGCGCGGGCGTTCCTGACGAGCAAGGGCATCGCGCAGGACGAGATCGACGTGGTCTGGGCGTCGATCGCCCTCCACACCACCCCGGGTATCCCGCGGCACATGAAGCCCGAGATCGCCCTGCTGACGGCCGGCGTGGAAATGGACGTGCTCGGGCTGGGCTTCGAAACCGTCCAGTCCGCCGATCGCGAGAAGGTCGCCGAAGTCCACCCGCGGGGGCCAGCCTTCAAGACCGGCATCGTCGACGCCTTCTACAACGGCGTCCGCGCCAAGCCGGAGACCACTTTCGGCAACGTCAAGGCCGACGTCATGGCGTACGCGGAGCCCGGATTCCGGCGCACCGATTTCGTCCAGTGCATCCTGCACAACCATTGGCCAAGCTGAGCGCTGATTGCTCTGATAATCATTCGCACTTACGATGGCGGCCTTTCGCTCATAGCAAGGCCGCCTCATGCGTTTCCGTCCCACCACCCTCGCCCTGGCGCTCGCGAGCGCCTTTGCCGCGCATGTCGCGGCGGGCCAGGAAGCCCCGCCACCCGCGCCGTCCACCGACCTGGAAGGCGTCAAGGTGGTCGGCAACTGGTTGGGAGAAGCGGCCAGCAACACGGTGGCGAACCACCCCGGCGCCCGCACCGTGGTGCGCCGCGAGGAACTGCGCGAAGCCGGCGCGGTGAACCTGCGTGACGCCCTGCGCCGCATTCCCGGCGTGCAGGTGCAGGAAAGCAACGGCACGGGCGGCAGCGACGTGTCGCTCAACGTGGGTGTGCGGGGACTCACCTCGCGCCTTTCGCCACGCTCCACCATCCTGCTCGACGGGGTGCCCATCGCCGTGGCGCCCTACGGCCAGCCCCAGGTGTCCATGGCGCCGGTCGGCCTCGGCAACCTGCAGGCGGTCGACGTGGTCCGCGGTGGCGGGTCGGTGCGTTATGGGCCGCAGAACGTGGGCGGCATCATCAACTTCGTGACACGCGACATCCCACAGGCTTTCGGCGGAAGCGCCGGCGTGCAGATGCAGGGTGGCGAGCACGGCGGCATCCGCACCAACACCAACGCCTTCGTGGGCGGCACGATGGACAACGGGCTTGGCCTCGCCCTGCTCTACAACGGCCTGCATGGCCCGGGCTTCCGCGAGCACGAGGACAACGAGAGCATCGACGACGTGATGCTCAAGGCGAAATACGCCTTCTCCCCCGAGGACACGCTCACCGGCAGCATCCATCACTACGACGGCCAGGCCGGCATGCCCGGTGGCCTGAACCAGGCCGACTACGATGCGGACCCGTTCCAGTCCCGCCGTCCGTTCGACGATTTCCACGGCCGCCGCACGGACTACGTGCTGAAGTACAGCCACGTCGACGACCGACGTAGCTTCGAAGTGCAGACGTACTACTCGGACAGCTTCCGCGGCAGCCACATCGAGACGATCACGCGGAACGCGAACGGAAGCTATACGCACCAGCTCATCGCCTATCCGCGCAACTACCACGTGTTCTCCATCGAGCCGCGCTATTCGCAGCTGTTCGACTGGGGCCAGGTCACCCACGAGATCGGCGTCGGTTACCGCTATACCAGCGAGGCGATGCACGAACGCACCCTGCGCAACAACCGCTACGTTTCCAACCTGTCCTACACCCCTTACGACAGCTTCCCTTATGGCGGACCCTACGTGCTTTCCGGCAACAACACCGGTAGCAACGAGGCGCACGCGCTGTACGTCGACGACACCATCAACGCGGGAAACTGGACGATCACGCCGGGTATCCGCTACGAGCGCATCGACAGCGAGTGGCAGGCACATCCCAGCGCGACGGTGGTCGTGAGGGGGCCGACGGAGCGGCAGAAGGATTATTCCAAGCCGTTGCCATCGCTCAATGTCATCTACCACCTGAGCGACGCGTTGAAGCTCTACGCGAACGCGGAAACCTCGTTCGGTTCGTTGCAGTATTTCCAGATCGGGCAGAAGGATTCGAACAACCAGTTCGCCGCCGGACTGAAACCCGAGACGGCGCGCACGTACGAGATCGGCACGCGCTACGACACGAAGGCGTGGGGCGGCGAGATCTCCTTGTTCCGGATCAACTTCGACCACGAGCTGCAATTGGTCGGCAAGCTGCCGAATGTGCCGGACTCGTACGAAGGATGGACCAGCCTCGGCGCCACGACGCACAAGGGCATCGAATCCGCGGCGCATGTCGACCTGGGCGCCTTCAGCGACGCGCTGGACGGCCTCACGTTATGGGGTACGGCCACGTACACCCATGCGTTCTACAAGCATGGCTCGTTCGAAGGCCGCGACTTGCCGTTCTACTCGCGGCGCACGGCCAACCTCGGCCTGCGTTATGGCATCGCGCAGTGGACGTTCAACCTCGACGCGTTCGCGCAGTCGAAGCAGCATTCGCCGGGTTCGCCGAGCTTCGATCCCGCGAACCCCACGGAATACATCACCGAGCCCTCGCCCGAAGGCGACCTCGGCGACATCCCCGGCTGGACCACGTGGAATGCGCGCGCGGAATATGCGTTCGGGCCGTCGGCATCGAACCTCCGTCTGGGCGTGGGTGTGAAGAACCTCACGGACAAGCGCTACTTCACGCGCTCGACCGACAACAACGACGGCATCTACGTCGGCCTGCCGCGCACCTATTTCGTGCAGGCGTCGGTGGATTTCTGATGACGCCCTCGCCACGCCGCTTCCGCTCCGCGCTGAAGACCCTGCACCTGTGGCTTGGGCTCAGCCTGGGTCTGCTGCTGGCGCTGGTGACGCTCTCGGGCAGCGTGCTGTTGTTCGAGCAGCCGCTGTTCGCCGCGGGACATCCGGAGCTGGCATCGCGCCCGTTGCCGGATCTCGCCACGCAAGGCAGGTCGTTGCAGGCGATTCTCTCGTCGCCCGAGGGCAAGGGGCTGCGCGGGCTGTCGCTGCCCGATGCGGAACTGCCGGTGTGGGAAGCGCAGGAGCGGGGAGGCAACCGCAGCTATTTCGACGCGAGCACGGGCGAGCTGCTGTTGCGCCGGAGCAAGTCCGGCGACGGGCTGCTCATCCTGCTCGACTGGCATACGCATCTGTTGACCGGTGAAACGGGCGAGACGGTGCTCGGTGTCGTCGCGTGCACCGGATTGTTCATGCTGTTTTCCGGCGTATGGCTTTACTGGCCCGGCCGCCGGCGTGCGCTGAAGCATCTGAAACCCCATGCGAATCCGCCGGTGTTGCGCTGGGCGAGCTTTCACCGTTTTGTCGGTGTAGCCGCGCTGCCCTTGCTGATCGTGATGGTCGGCACGGGGACGACCATGGCCTATCGCGGCGCCGTGCGTAGCGGGCTCGCCGCGGCATTTGGCGAACCCGCACCCGCGAAGCCACCCAGGTTGTTGCCCGCCCGGACACCGATCGATTGGGTAGCCGTACTCCAGGCCGCCCAGGCCGCGGCGCCGGAAGCGCAACTCACGCGCGTTACCTTGCCATCGAAAGACAATGGCAGCGTGGTGCTGCGCATCCGCCGCCCTGGTGAATGGAACCTCGCCGGACGCAGTTCCCTGTGGATGGACCCCGGCACGGCGGCGGTGATCGGTGGCGTGGATGCGACGACACTCGGGCCGGGCGGACGCCTCGCCGACGCACTGTTCCCGATCCATTCGGCCGCCGTGGGCGGCATGGCCTGGCGCGTGGTCGCCTGCATCACCGGCCTGCTTCCCATGTTCCTGCTGGTGACCGGATTCCTCTTCTGGCGTGCGCGCACGCGCCGGAGATCCCGCGTTCTTTAAGGCCTTCACCGGTGAAAGCGGTTCGGCCGTGCGGAAACCGCCGAAGCCCACCTGGAAGCTGTCCCGATCTTCCGCGAGTCGCCTCAACCCCTTGTGGGAGCCGCTTCAGCGGCGAAGGCGGGCAACACGCCCCCGGCTCGCCCCGATATCGGCCCGCCGTCGCCTCATGCCCGCGTTTATCCTCCCACCCGTCTTTCCAAGGGAAACCTCCCCATGCGCCGCACCCTGCTCGCCCTCGCCGCCTGCATCGCCTTGCCCGCCTTCGCGGCGGACAACGGGGACTGGACCACACCCGTAGCGCCGCACAAGATCTACGGCAACACCTATTACGTGGGCACGGAGGGCCTCTCGGCCATCCTGGTCACCTCGCCCCAGGGTCACGTGCTGATCGACGTGCCGATGGCCGACAACGTCGCACTCATCGAGGCGAACATCCGCAAGCTGGGTTTCCGCGTGGAGGACGTCAAGCTCGTGCTCAACTCGCACGCGCACTTCGATCACGCCGGCGGTATCGCGCAGTTCGCGAAGGACAGCGGGGCCACCGTGCGCGCCACGCCTGCCGGTGCGAAGGAGATGCAACTCGGCGGTGACGACCCCACCGATCCACAGCACGGCGAAGCGCCGCTGTACGCGAAGGTGGACGCCATCGGTGATATCAACGATGGCACCGTGGTACGCGTGGGCACGCTCGCGTTGACCGCACACATCACCCCTGGACACACGCCCGGCGGCACGGCGTGGACGTGGACATCGTGCGAGGGCAAGGCATGCAAGACGATCGCCTATGTCGACAGCCTGTTCGCCTTCTCCGCCGACGGCTATCGCTACAGCGACCATCCTTCGTACGTGGCGGAATATCGCAAGACCTTCGAACGCGTCGCGGCATTGCCCTGCGACATGCTGATCACCCCGCATCCTTCGCAAGGCGAGGGGAAGACGTGCGCGGCATACGCGGAAGCCGGCCGCCAACGGCTGGACGAGAAACTCGCCAAGGAAGCCAAGCGGTAAGTCTGCTTAGCCGCTGTTTCTACAGGGGCTTCGCCAGCATGGCGGCGATGCGCGCGTCCTTCTCGGCCCAGAGCTGGTTCACCCAGCCCTGGAAGCGTTCGCGGAACGCGTCGTCGTTTTCGTAGTCGCCGCGCAGCGAGGGAAGGATCGGCAGGCGGCGAACGTGGATGCGGATCTCGCGGATCCTGCCGGCGATCATGTCCATCATCGTGCTCGGGCCTCCCGGATACACGATGGTGACGTCGAGCACCTGGCGGATCGCGTCGCCCATGGCGTCGATCACGAAGGCCACGCCGCCGGCCTTCGGGCGCAGGAGGTGGGTGTACGGCGATTTCTGCGCGTCGTGCTTGGCCTGCGTGAACCGGGTGCCTTCGGTGAAGTTCATGATCGATACCGGCAGGTGCCGGAATTTCTCGCAGGCGCGGCGGGTGGCTTCGCGGTCCTTGCCGCGCAGTTCCGGCCGCGCTTCGAGTTGCTGCCGCGAATGGCGCTTCATGAACGGGAAATCGAGGGCCCACCACGCCGGTCCGAGCAAGGGTACCCAGATGAGTTCGCTCTTCAGGAAAAAGCGCATGAACGGAATCCGGCGGTTGAAGATCTTCTGCAACGCGGGAATGTCGACCCAGCTCTGGTGGTTGCACACCACCAGATAATTCTCACGCCGGCCGAGGTCATCGATGCCCTCCACCTGCCAGCGCGTGCGCGTGAACGCGCCGAATAGCCAGCCGTTGAACCCTAGCCAGCTTTCCGCGATCCAGACCAGCACGGCGCCGATGGAGCGACGCAGCGAGGCCAGTGGAACGATCAGGCGCAGTCCCGTCACGACGAGCAGCGGCAGCACATGGCACACCGTGCTGGCGAACAGCAGGATGCAGGCAAGGGGGACGCGCAGGAAGAAGGGGAGTTTCGCGAACATGGAAGGACAGGTGGGGGAGGAATGCCGAGTCTACAGGGCAGGGCGGGTCAGGCACCCAGCTTCTCGTTCACCGAAGCCAGGTCCTGGCGGACCTTGTCTATCCCGTCCCAGGGGTCCTTCTTCAAGCGCGCCAGGCGCTTCGGCACGCTGCGAAGGTCGAACGCATCGCCGGATTTGACCTTGCCCAATTCCTCCCAGCGCAAGGGAACCGCCACCGGCGCCCCCGGACGTGAGCGCAAGGAATACGAGGCCACCGCCGTGGCGCCGCGCCCGTTGCGCAGGTAATCCACGTAGATCTTCCCGTGCCGGAAACGCTTGGTGGCCGTCGCCACGAATTCCAGCGGATGCAAGGCCGCCATCGCTTCCGCGAAGCCGCGGGCGAACGTCTTCACGGTGTCCCAGCCGGCGCCGGGATTGAGCGGTACGACCACATGCAGGCCCTTGCCGCCGGTGGTGCGCAAGAACGAGACCAGACCGAGGTTATCCAGTAACCCGCGCACCATGCGAGCCGCCGCGACCACTCGCCGCCAGTCCACGTCTTCGCCGGGATCGAGATCGAATACCACGCGGTCGGCCAGGTCCGGCGAGCCAACATGGGAACCCCACGGGTGGAATTCCACGGCGCCGAACTGGACGAGTTCGATCATGCCCGCCTCGTCACGCGGATACAGGTACACCGCCTGTGCCCCCGTTTCTTCTTTCAGTTTCGCCGTACCCACGTGCTCCAGTCCGGCCATCACGTGCTTCTGGAAGAAGCAGGGCGAACCGATGCCACCCGGGCAACGGATGGTCGAGGTCGGCCGGTCGGCGATCGCGGGGAGCATCCATGGCATGACGGTCCGGTAGTAATCCACCACGTCCTGCTTGGTGATTCCATCGTCGGGGAAGACCACGCGATCGGGGTGGGTGATGACGATCGCATCGGCGCCCACCTTGGCCGGAGCGCCCCTGGCTTTTGCCTTCGTTCCTTTCGTCGCAGGCGCCGGTGCGGTGCGGTCGGAATCGCGCAGGTCCGCCGGCGACTTGTCGACGCGCAATGCCTTCAGGCTAGGTTGGCGCAGCAGGTTCTGGTTGCCGATGCCACGGTAGTAGACCTCCGCGACCGCCGTCGGCGGCACCCACAGCGCCCCGCGCAGGGCAGGGTCGATCTGCGCGATCTTTACCGTCGGTTTTTTCGTTCCGCCTTTCGCCAGCGTCTTGCCGAGCGTGCGCAGCATCTCGTCCGTGAAGCCCGTGCCGACGCGGCCGACATAGGTCCAGCCGCCTTGGGCATCCGGACGGGCCAGCAGCAGCGACCCAAAGACCAGGCGCGAACCTTTCGCCGGTGTGTAACCGACCACGGCGAATTCGTCGCTTTCAAGTCGCTTGATCTTCTGCCAGTCGTCACCGCGCCCGGCGTGATAACCACCGTCCGCACGCTTGGCGATGATGCCCTCCAGCTTCTGTTCCATCGCCATGGCGAACACGTCGTCGCCGTGGCCGATGTTGTGTCCGCTATAGGCGAGGTGCAGGGGTGCGTGCGCGAGCAGGCGCTCCAGCAGTGCCTTGCGTTGGGATAGCGGCACGCGGGTGAGGTCGTAACCCTCCAGGTAGGGCAGGTCGAACAGCATGTACACCAGCGGTGCCTGCGCTTCACCCGACAAGGTGCGTTGCAGGGCGTTGAAGTCGCTGCGCCCTTGCACATCGAGCGCGATCAGTTCGCCGTCCAGTCGCAGGCTGTCCAGCCCGAGGCTTTCGATGGCTCCGACGATTTCCGGCAGGCGGTCGTTCCAGTCCAGGGCATTGCGCGACCGGAGCATCACCTTGCCCTTGGCCATGCTCGCCAGGATTCGGTAGCCGTCCCACTTCACCTCGTGCAACCAGTCGTCACCCTGTGGCGGCGACTCGCGAAGACGGGCGAGCTGCGGTGCGAAGAAGTCGTTGCTGGCTCGTGCCTTGCGTGCGCCATCCAACGCGGCCGCCGTCTTGGCGAGGGTGGCGGCCGAAACCTTGCGCGTCTTCGGTGGCGCCTTCTTGCGTGAGGTGGATTTCTTCGCCGCCGCGCGCAAGCCGGGCGTCGTCGCCGCGCGGCGCGTGCTCTCGCGCATCTTCGTGTCCAGCAGGTCATCCGCTTCCACGTCGCCTGCGTAGGCATCGTCCGCCTTGATCAGGAACCACGCGGGCTGGCGCTCTTTCTTCGCGCCGCGCACGAGATGCCACTCGCCCTTGAGCCGTTTGCCGAACAACTCGAAGGTGAGATGGCCTTTGCGGATCTGCGCTTCGGCGTCCCCTCGCGTGGCCCATACGCCGCGATCGAACAGGTCGACATGCCCCTTCCCGTAGCCTTCCCCGATGTCGCCCTCGAAGCTGGCGTAGGACACCGGATGGTCTTCCACCTCCACGGCCAGCCGCTTCACCTTGGGGTCGTAGCTAGGTCCCTTGGGCACTGCCCAGCTCCGCAACACGTCGCCCACCTGGAGGCGAAAATCGAAGTGCCGGCGTGAAGCGTGGTGCAGCTGCACGACGAAGATGGCCCGGTTGCCGCCGAGGGCGGAATCGTCCGGCGGGGGCTCGCGGGTCTTCGCGAAGTTTCGCTTGCGGCGGTAGTCCTGCAGGCTCATGCGCCGATGGTTGGCGAGGCCGGGTGAACGCGCCGTGCAATGCGGCCCTGCGCTATCGTCGCATTTTCAGATTCGTCGTATGGGATGCGCGTCCGTCGTTGAGCAGACTTCCGAGACATATGTTTCCAGGGAAGCCGCTCCATGTCCTTGCCATCCATACACCGGTCCGTCCTCGTCGCCATCGCCCTCCTGCTTGCGGCAGGCCAGTCGCAGGCGGGATGCCTGGGCCATCCATCGCAGGGCACGCCGCAGTCGCTTTCCTTCGGTATCGTCGAGGCGGCGGCGGATGCGGCACCGCGAACCGTGCTGGCGGAACGTGTCACCACCGGTTGGGATTCACCCGGCTTCAAATGCCTCAAGCCGACGCGTACCGGCAGCCTGGGCGTTTTCACTACCCCCAGCGTCCTGGGAGACGGAATCTACGACACCAATGTGCCCGGCGTGGGTATCCGTATCCAGTTCCACCATAGCGGCCAGGGAGACTTGGTCGTGCCGTACAGCTCGCATATTCCCTGGATTTTCGACGGCAAGCTGAGTAACGCACGATTCACCGTGCAACTCATCAAGACGGGCCCGATCCTCGAAGGAGGTTCCCTGACGAGGGGTACCTTGGCCCGGGCCGGTTACGACGGCCAAGCCCAGGTTTGGGTCGACCTGCTCGATGCACGTGTGGAACCGCAGCGGCCCACCTGTGCCTTCGCCTCCCGCCGCCTGGTCTTCCCGATCGGCAACGTCGAAGGCGGCACCCTCGCCGTGGCAGGAAGCAGTCATTGGGCCACGCAGCAGCTGGTCGCCACGGGATGCACCCAAGCCACCCAGATCCTCCTGACCTTTGCCGGCACGGCCGACGAGACCGATGCCTCCTTGTTCAAGCTCACTGGTAACGGTGCGGCGACGGGTGTCGCCGTGGAACTTCGCAGCGACGACCCCGATGTCCAGGCCATTCCCAACAGTGCCGCTCCGCTCATCCTGAGCGCGGCGCAGGAAGGCCGCAATTACGGTTTCCGGGCGCGCTACCGCACGACCGGAAAACCACTCGCCCCTGGGTCTGCGAATGCGAGTATCACGGTAAACGTCGCCTACCGTTGAAGCTCGCCATCGACGGAGGCGCTGACCGACTGCCTGCGTCTCAGGCCGAGCGCCGCCACCAAGGCCGAGAGTACCGACAAGCCGGCCGAAAAGAGCATGACCGCGCGGAAGCCCGCGACGAAGGATTCCCCGACGGCACGGCGCGCGTCGGCGTTCGCGACTTGAATGCCAGCCAGCTTGGCGCGTTGCGCCACGATGCCATGCACGGTGTCGCCGTCCAGGTTCAATGTCGCCAGCCGTACATCCAGCGTGGCGTTGAACGCTTCGGTCAACACCACGCCGAACACCGCGATGGCCAGTAACCCGGCCGTGCGCGATATCGCGTTGTTGACGCCCGAAGCGGTACCGGCCAGCGATGGGTCGAGGGCGTTCATCACCGTGGTGGTGAGAGGAGCGACGACGATGCTCATGCCCAGCCCGAGCACGCAGCTGGCCGGAAAGAACGTCGTCCAATAGCTCCCGCCGACACCGGGCAGCGCGTACAGGACGAAGCCGGCGGCGGCCACGAGCGGTCCCACCATCAAGGGAAGGCGGGCACCGACGCGATCGACCAGTTGGCCGGTCCAGCGCGACAGGGCGAACATGATCGCGATCACGGGCAGCAAGGAGGCACCCGCGCCGGTCGCGCCGTAGCCCTGCACCTGGATCAGGTTCAGGGGAACGAAGAACAGGCTCCCACCGAGTGCGGCGTACAGCAGCAGGGTGAGTGCATTGGCCGCCGAGAAATCGCGGTTGCGGAACAAGTGCAGCGGCAACATCGGCGCGGTCGCGCGGCGTTCCACCAGGATGAAGGCGACGAGTGCCGCCACGCCCACGCAGGCGGCACCGGCAACCGATGGGGCGGACCATCCGCGCAGCGGTCCTTCGATCAACGCGAAAACAACGCCCGCCAATCCCAAGGTCGCCAGGACGGCACCGCTGACGTCGAGTTGGCCACCGGCCAGGCCGCCACGGCTCTCGGGTACCCGCCACCAGCAGATCGCCACGAGCGCCACGCCGAGCGGCAGGTTGATCAGGAAAGCCCAGTGCCAGGACACATGCTCGACCAGGTATCCGCCGAGCACCGGGCCGGCCGCCGCCGTGATACCGCTGAAGGCGGACCACGTGCCGATGGCGGCACCCCGCCGCTCCTTGGGAAACGCACTGCTGATGAGCGCGAGGCTGCCGGGTACGAGGAGGGCGGCGCCAAGACCCTGGATGGCGCGCCCACCGATAAGGGCGGCTATGTCCGGTGCCGCGGCACAAACCAGCGAGGCCAGTGTAAATATCGTCGTGCCGATCATGAACACGCGACGGCGTCCGAAGCGGTCGCCGAGTACGCCACCGACCAGCAGTAAGGCGGACAGGAGCAGTGCGTAGGCTTCCATCACCCATTGCGCGTCCGCCGTGGTGGCGTCCAGGGCTTTCTGGATGGCGGGCAAGGCGACATTGACGATCGTGCCGTCGACGAAGGCCATGCCCGACCCGACGATGGCGGCGACGAGGGTCCAGCGGCGTGCGGCGTCGCCGCAATCGACGGCGTCGCCGCTGGTCGCGCGATCGCCGGGGTGGGGGCCGGGAAGGGTCATGTTGGGCAGCCTAGCGCGTTAGCGGGGGTCACGCCTTGCATGGCATCGCCCGGGCATTGTCGATTTGGTGTATCCCCGTTCGACGAACGAGGGAAAGCCCACCGATCGAAGGAGAATCCCATGTCCCGTCGCTTCCAGCGCATCACGCCCTTTCTCTGGTTCGATACCGAGGCCGAGGAAGCCGCCAATTACTACGTCTCGATCTTCCCCAACTCGCGGGTGGTCGGCACGACATGTTATTCAGGAGAAGCGTCGGCGGCATCGGGCCGGCCGGAGGGCTCGGTGATGACCGTCGCCTTCGAACTGGACGGCCAACCGGTCACCGCGCTCAATGGCGGGCCGACGTTCAAGTTCACCGAGGCACTTTCCCTCGTCGTCCACTGTCACGATCAGGCCGAGATCGATCGCTTCTGGGAAAAGCTATCGGCGGGGGGTGACCCACGCGCCCAGGCCTGCGGTTGGCTGAAGGACAAGTACGGCTTGTCGTGGCAAGTGGTCCCGCAGAATATCGAGGAGCTGGTGCAAAACCCCGGCTCCGTCGCGGCCCTGATGCACATGACCAAGCTCGACATCGCCGCGATAAAGGCGGCGGCGACCTGATCGTCGCGCATGCCCGGAGGTGTGACGCGGTCGCGTTGACATGAGCCGCCCACGCGGCGAGAGTCGAATGTCATGCCAGCCGGGGAGTGGGTCCATTGAATCGACGAGAGTTCGCGAAGGCGTTGGCCGCGGCCGGCGCCTTCAGTAGTGGCCTCTGGCTCGCGGTACGGACGATGGCGGCAACGCCTTCGCCCTTGGCGAGGGATCACGTGGCAGTGGACCCGGGCCGCCTCCTGGCCCTGCAACAGGCCTTCCTCGATCTCCGCTTCGGCATGTTCATCCACTTGAACCTCGCCACGTTCGAGGAACGTGAGTGGGGCGATCCCACGCTGTCGCCGAAGCTGTTCGATCCGAAGCACCTCGACACCGACCAATGGGCACGCGCCGCGAAGTCCGCCCATATGGGCTACGCCTGCCTCACCACCAAGCATCATGACGGCTTCTGCCTGTGGCCGACCCGGACCGGCAGCGCCAACGTCATGCAGTCCTCGTATCCGCACGATGTCGTGCGCCGCTACGTCGATTCGTTCCGCAAGGCGGGGCTCAAGGTCTGCTTGTACTTCTCCATCCTCGACCTGCGCCAGGACATTCGTGCGCGCACGATCACGCCGGAGAAGATCGCGCTGATCAAGGCGCAGATCACCGAATTGCTGACGAACTACGGCCCGCTCACCGCGCTGATCCTCGATGGCTGGAACGCGTCCTGGTCGCGCATCTCGTACGCCGAGTTGCCGTATCGCGAGATCTACGACCTGGTGAAGTCGTTGCAGCCGGACTGCCTGCTCACCGACCACAACGCGGGCAGCTATCCCGGCACGGCGCTCTACTACACCGACATCAAGCAGTACGAGCAGCACGCGGGGCAGAAGATCCCGCCGGACAGTCCCGTGCCCTCGCAATCGGGCACGACCTTGCAGAGCGACTGGTTCTGGAAGAAGGCCTATCCCACGTCGGAACTCGCGTCGGCGAAGACCATCGTCGAGGAATGGCTGAAGCCGTTCAACGACAACCACTGCAACCTCATCCTCAACGTGGCGCCCAACCGTGACGGCCGTTTCGACGACAACGCCGTGGCGCGGCTGGCCGAGATCGGCAAGCTGTGGAAGAACGAAGGCCCTGCGGCGAAGATCGGCCGCTCGGTGACGATCACCACGCCGGACCTCGCCGCAGGCAAGCCGGCATGGGCCAGTGCGAGCGACGAGGCCGTGGGCCCGGACCAGGCGTTCGACGACAACTTCCGCACCTACTGGCTCGCCGACCGCGGCAAGAACGAAGGCTGGATCGAAGTGCGCTTCGATGCGCCGGTGTCGTTCAACACCTTGTCCATCGTCGAGCCATTGCACGACGAGGACTATGGCGATGCCAGCCGCGTCGCGTCGTACAAGGTGGAAGTCGAACGCGACGGTGCGTGGGTGGAGGTGGTCTCCGGCACGAAGCCCGCGCACTACCAGTTCCACGAGGTGGCCCGCACCACGGCGAAGCGGGTCAGGCTCAGCGTCGCCGGCAGGCAGCCGGGCATCACGGAGTTTGGTTTATACGATGAACCGAGGGCGGCCGGCTGACGCCGGATCGCCGCCGGGAGACGGTGCTTCACGCCTTTAAAACCAACGACTTGCCACCATATCCATGCATCTGAGCCAACGCCGGGAGGTGACCCATGGCAACCGGATGGGCGGGCGATACCGCCGTGCAGGACCAGATCGACGCCACCGTGGACGACGCGGTGAAACGCGCCCGCAGCCGCCTTGCGAAAGGGCCGAGCCTGGAGCGCTGCGAGGAATGCGACAAGCCGATACCCGAAGCCCGCCGCCTGGCCGTGCCGGGCGTGCGCCTGTGCGTGGTGTGCCAGGAAGCGGCCGATCGCGAAGACGCGGCATTCACCGGCTACAACCGCCGCGGCAGCAAGGACAGCCAGTTGCGTTGAAGGCGCGCAGGACGAGGGGCTTCGTTCCACGCGATCCTCGTCTGTCATAGCGGGACATGTCCCGCCCTCGCCGCATTCCTCCTGCGGCCCGATGTTGTCATCGTAATGGCAACTGATTGAAATAAAAGATAAATATCCGAAAAAACGCTAAAGTCGGCGGGTTCTCCGCCGACAGTAGGGGTTCCCCATGCCCCTTCGAGTCCGTCATGCGTTTCCCCCGAATCCCCGTCCCGACGTTGACGCTTCGCGCCAGGTTGTCGCTTCGCCTTGCCGGTACGGCCTTCCTCCTGTTGGCCCTCTGGATCGTTGGCGGCATGCAACTGCGCACGGCCGACCGGCGGCTTCAATCCGTCGTTGGCGAAACCCTTTCCCCGGTGGCCAACCTTGGCCGTATTCAGAACGATTACAACGACCTTCTCGATGCACTCGTGCATGCGACTCTTACCCGCCTGCCCTCCGCCGTGGACGACGCAGTAACGGCAATCGGCGGCAATCGCAAGGACATCGATCGCCAGTGGAAGGCGCTTGTCGCCAGTGGCCTGGGCAAGGAACAGCACACACTGGTGGCGTTGGCGGCCGAGCACCGGAAGGCGGCCGACAAGGCCGTCGACGACGTGCTCGAATTGCTGAAGGCCGAGCAGTACGACCTGGCGCAGCTGCAGCTGTCCAACGACGTTCAGTCCGCTGTCGTGCCACTGAAAAGCGACTTCTCCAATCTTTTCGGGCTGGCGCTCGAGGGCGGCAAGGCGGCAGCGGAGGCACAGCACGAGGATATCGCCCGCGGCGCCTCGCTGTCGTCCATTCTGCTCGGCCTCGCGCTGGTCGTGGCGAGTGCTATCGACGTGGCGATCATCCGCTCGCTGGGCCGTCGTTTACGCCAGGCCGCCGATGTCGCCGCGGCGATCGCCGGCGGAAACCTGGGTGCCCACGTCGACATCGGACGGACCGACGAAATCGGCCGGTTACTGGCTTCGCTCGCGGAAATGGATGCCCAGCTCTGCAACGTCGTGATCCAGGTCCGCGATCGTGCCGACCTGGTCGCGCGCGCGGCGACCGGTATCGCCCAAGGCAACGACGCCTTGAGCGAGCGCACGCATGCGCAGGCGGGGCACGTGGAACGCACCGCGCTTTCGATGCGGGAGATGGCCGTCGCGGTTTCCGATGGGTTGAGTCATGCAGCGGCGGCCAACCGCGCCGTGGGCGAGGCTCGTGTCAAAGCGGATGAAGGCCGCCGCGTAGCGACGTCGGCGATAGAGAACATGCGCGCGATCCAGGATACGAGCGAACGCATGGCCGATGTGCTCGATCTCGTCGACCAAGTGGCTTTTCAGACCAACCTGCTGGCGCTCAATGCGTCCGTTGAAGCGGCGCGGGCGGGCGAGCACGGCCGTGGTTTTGCCGTGGTGGCACACGAGGTGCGCGCGTTGGCCCAACGTTGCGCGGCAGCCGCACGTGACATTCGTGGCCTCATCGCCGCAAGCGACGAAGCCGTGCAAGCGGGCGTCGCATCCGTCGATGGCGCCACTACCGTGTTGTCTGGCATCGGCGAGCAGGTCGCCGACCTGTCGACGTTGCTCGCATCGGTGATGGGCACCACGCGAAGCCAGACCGATGGCATCAGTCGCGTCGAAAGCGCTATCCGCGGCATCGATGAAACCACCCGCGAGAACGCCGCGCTCGTCGAACACGCCGCGGGGGCCAGCCGTGCCATGCGCGAAAGCGCCGAGGCACTGCGCCGTGAAGTGGCCTACTTCACCCTGGCCAGGCACGCCGCATGACAAGACGGGGTGACCGCCGGTCCCCGCTTCACGAAGCCTCCCGCACCACCTTGAGTGTCTTGTACAAGGTGGCGCGGGACAGGCCCAGGAGTTGGGTGATGTAGGCCGTGGCGTTGCGCACGTCGAACAAGCCCCGGGATTCCAGCGCGGCGACGACCGCCTCCCGTTCGGCGAGGCTCATGGCCGCGAGCGTGGTGCCGCGATCGACGAGGAACTGGCCCACGACATCGTTGATCTCTTCGCGCCAATCGCCGCGAAACAGTGCCGAAGGCCGTTCGCTGGTGTCGGCGAAGCGAAGGAAATCCCTCGAAACCGATTGCAGGGCCTCGAACATGCTTACATCGAGATTGATGCAGAGCAGGCCGACAGGCTTGCGTCGGCCGTCGCGTACGACGGCTGTTACCGATTTGAGCGAGCGCCCGTCTCCGTTGGTCTTTGCGTAGGGACCGATGACCGGCGTATCCAACGACATGATGTCGTCGACATCCGTCAACGAAGCATCGCCGGGTTCGCGGCGGGACAGGCGATTGGCGATGTGGCGGATGGTGCCGGTCGCCAGATCGTGGATCACCACTTCCGCATGCGGACGGAGCAGGGCGGCGATCGCATCGGCCACCGGGACGAAGGAGGAAAGGTGATCGGTCATGCGGGTCATGATCCCCGCGCCGATACACCAAGTCCAGCCTGGACGTTTTGTGTCGTCAGTCGGGGTAATCGAGGCTGGGATACCACGCTGGCCTGCGTCCCTCCGGCGTGCAGTCGATCACCGTCCACAAGGGCATGAGGTCGGGCGCGCCGCGCGGGTCTTCGCCGGGATCGGCTGTCTCGAAGCCCATCTCGCCCGCCCAGAAATGACGTATCACCCCGTCGCGCCGGGTGTAGACGTTGAAGGCGGGCTCGTCGCCGCCTTCCTTGCCGATCGCGTGGTAGTCGCGGCTGAACTCGCCGTTGGCATCCGAATAGAGCTTCAGGTGCCGCCAGCCGCGTTCGCGTGCGAAGGCCTGCATGCGTTCGTACGGCGATCGTGCAATGACCGCGAGGGCGACGTTTTGCTCCATGTCGCGTGCCTCGCCGTCCCAGGCACTGAGCAGGGACGTGCACATCGGACAGGGGCGCTCGCGTTGCGGCCCGAACATCCAGTTGTACGTCACCAGGGTCGATTTGTCGCCGAACAGCGCGGCGAAATCGACCGGGCCGTGTTGTCCGATGAAGCGGTAGTTGCCGCGCACCTCGCCGCCGGGCGGCAGGGCGCGGCGTTGCACGGCCACCCGTTCGATATGCCGGCGCAGTTCGATTTCCTCGGCCAACAAGGCGTTGCGTGCCGCACGGTATTCGGGACTTTCGTTGGGCATGCGGAACAGGTTGCGCGCGGCCAGTTCGGCGGCGGGCACGAGGGTTTGGTCGGTCATGTCGATCTCCTTCGGTCAATCGCGGTCGGGCGCGCCCAGCGGAAAGAACGGACGGTAGACGCGAGCCTCGTCGACGGCGCGGGCAAACGAGGGGCGGGCAAGCAGTCGTCGGCGGTACGCATGCACGTGCGCGAATCGTGGGTCGATCGCATGGGTCCAGTCGGCATAGAAAAGGAACGGGGCGGCCCCGCAGTCGGCCAGGCTGAAGCGCTCGCCGGCGGCCCATTCGCGGCCGGCCATGTGACGGTCGAGCCAGGCGTAGGCGGTGTCGAGCATCTCGCGCGCCTCGGCCACGCCATGCGTATCGTGCCTGCCCTCCGGGCGCAACGCGTCGAACACGATCCGCTGCTGCGGCGTCGACACGTAGTTGTCGAAAAAACGGTCCATGCCACGGACCTCGAGCGCCGCCTTGCGCTCCTCGGGGAGCATAGGCGCCGGGCCAGGGTGATAGAGGTCCAGGTACTCGATGATGGTGCTGGCCTCGGTGACGGTGCGCTGGCCATCGACCAGGACCGGGAACCGCTTCAACGGCCAAAGATCGGCGAACTCCGCGTAAACCTCGGGGTGCTCCGGCGACAGGAGCTTCCACTCGAACGGCGTGCCGTTTTCGTAGAGGGCCACCAGGGCTTTCTGGCAGTAGGACGAGAACGGGTGGGCGTAGAGCTTCAGGGTCATCGGTGCACCTGGGTCCGTGGGAGGCTTTCCCTTTCGTCGAACGACGGGGGGCGGTTTCGACATGTCTTGGTATCCTGTCGCAAAGCCAGGGGAGCAGGGATGAGGATCGCCATCGCGGGCTACGGAACGGCGGGACAGGCCAGCGCCATTCTGCTGTCGGCACAGGGCCACGACGTCACCGTTTTCGAGCAAAGCCCCGAGCCCGGCCCGGTGGGCGCGGGATTCCTGTTGCAGCCGACAGGCCTGGCCGTCCTGGAACGCATGGGCTTGGCGGGGAGGGCGTTGGCCCTCGGCCAGCGAATAGAGGAACTGCACGGCACCACGCCGCGCGGCCGCGCCGTGATGGCCATGCGTTATCGCGACCGCCGCGAAGGTTGCTTCGGGCTGGGCATGACGCGGGGCGCGCTCTTCGAGTTGCTGCGCGATGCGCATGCTGGCGCCCCCCAGGTCCGCACCGGCACGCGCATCGTGGGATACGACGCCACGACGCACACCCTTGCCGATGCGGACGGCAAGGTCCATGGTCCTTATGATCTCGTCGTTGCCGCGGACGGCGCGCATTCCGTGCTGCGCGGAGGATGCGGGCGGCACGTGCGCCGCCAGGGGTTGTATCCCTGGGGAGCGCTCTGGAGCCTGCTTCGCATCGACGACTGGCCGGAGCCCGGCCGGTTGCTACAGCGTTATGCGGGCACGCGCTCCATGATCGGCATGTTGCCGGTGGGAACGCGCCCGGGGCACGCGGGCCGCTGGATCACGTTCTATTACAGCTTGCCCGGCGAAGCCGTCGAGCGCTTCGACGACGCCGGCGTGGCGGCGATGAAGGCCAGGGTCGCCGAGATCTGGCCGGAGCTTTCTCCGCACGTGGCGCATTTCGTCCACGCCGGCCAGCTGCAGAGGGCACGCTATCGCGATGTCGTCCTGGCACGCCCGCACCATGGCCGGCTCGTGGTCATCGGCGACGCCGCCCACGCGATGAGCCCGCAGCTCGGCCAGGGCGTGAACATGGCACTGCTCGACGCCGCCGCGCTCGCGGACGCACTGGGTTCGCATGGGGACCTGGCGGTGGCGCTGGAGGCCTATCGCCGCGAGCGCCACGCTCACGTTCGCGCGTACCAGCGCATGAGCCGCTGGCTTACTCCGTTGTTCCAGTCCGACCGCACCGTCCTGGGTTGGTGCCGCGACGCGCTGTTCGGACCGGTCGGGCGTGTCCCCGGGGCGCGCGGGCCGATGCTTCGCATCCTCACCGGAGAGCTGCGTCATCCGGTGCAGGATGGCATCGGCCAAATCGCGAACGATCCATACTCGCCTGGGTACACCGGCTCCGATTAACCTCGTGCCATCTGGATCAGGAGCCGCATATGAAACGCTTGCTCGTCGGCCTCGCGCTGTCCCTTTCGCTCGCATCGCCGGCCATGGCCAGCGTACCCATCTGGGGAGCGAAGCAATCGAGCCCGGCCGATACGCCGCCCTCGGCCTTGAAGCCCGGTGAGTGGATATGGGGTGGACGAGGCGCCTCTCCAGGACCCATGGCAGTGATCGTGAGCCTGACCGAGCAGAAAGCCTACGCGTACCGCAACGGTATCCTCATCGGCGTGTCCACGGTCAGCACGGGCAAGAAGGGACACGAGACTCCCACGGGGGTGTTCACGATCCTGCAGAAGGACAAGGACCACCACTCGAAGAAGTACGACAACGCACCCATGCCCTACCAGCAGCGCCTCACCTGGGATGGCGTGGCCCTGCATGCGGGCGGCCTTCCCGGGTATCCGGAATCGCATGGTTGCGTACACATGCCGACCGAGTTCGCGAAGCTGCTCTTCGATGCGACGAACATGGGCATGACCGTGGTGGTGGCCGAGGAAGGCACGGCGCCGGTGACCGTGGTGCATCCCACCGCCGTCATTCCCATCGATCCTCGCAATGGCGCCGACCTGAATCTCGAGCCGCTGGCCAATGGGCAGCTGTATCGATGGACACCGGAAGCCTCGCCGACCGGGCCGATCTCCATGGTGCTGAGCGTGGCCGACGGGCGGGTCATCGTGTTCCGCAACGGCATCGAGATCGGCCGCAGCCAGGTCCAGGTGCGCGATCCCCTGGCCGGCACGCATGCCTTCATCGTCGCTTCCGGCTACATGCCCGATGCGCCACAGCGATCGGGCTTGCGCATGCCGAACTGGATCACCATCGGCATCCCCGGACATGGCGATGAAGCGGGCAAGGTGGTGGACGAGGCGCTCGTGGACCGCGTGGCCGTGCCACGTGAGTTCATGGAAAAGGTACTGCCCTTGCTATCGCCGGGCTCGGTGCTTCTCGCAACCGATGAAAGCATCCAGCCCGCGAGCACGGGGCCGAAGGTGCAGGTGATCGACTCGAACCCACCCGGCGCCTGAGCGCGGCGTCCTCAGCGGTCGAAGCCGTGCTCGCCGATCGCCTCGGCAAGATAGGTGACGAACGAGGCGATGCGCGCGGAGATGGCCGTGTTGCGGTAGTACACCGCATTGATCGGCTGGCGGAGCTCGGCGATGTGCTTGGACAACACGGGCACCAGCGTGCCCGCTTCACGATCGCCGCGCGTCATGAAGTCGGAAAGGCAGACGATGCCGTTGCCTTCGAGCGCGAGCTGGCGCAGCGTTTCACCACTGGACACGCCGATGGTGGGCTTGATGCGCACGCGCTGCCCGCTCTCGTCCAGCAGGGGCCACTCGTTGAGCGACTCGGGTTCCGTGAACCCGAGCAACGCATGCTTGCGCAAGTCCGATACCTTGCGCGGCCGGCCGTGCTTGGCGAGGTAAGCGGGACTGGCGAGACAACGCACCTGGCTCGTGCCGATCGGCCGGGCGTGTAGCGTGGAATCCTTCAGCCGCCCGATGCGCAAGGCCACGTCGGTACGACGTTCCAGCAAATCGATGTAGCCCTCGCTGCTGTGCAGTTCCAGTTCCACGTCGGGGAAACGCTCGCGATAACCCGCTACCAGCGGCACCACCACGTGCAACATGAAAGGCGATGCCGCATCGATGCGAAGGCGCCCGGCCGGGCGGCCGCGCCGTGCCGCCATCTGTTCTTCCGCGGTCTCCACGGCCGCGACGATGTCACGGGCGCGCTCCAGGAAGGCCTCGCCTTCATCGGTAAGCTCGAGGCGCCGGGTGGTACGGCGAAGCAAGGTGGTCTTGAGTTTCTGTTCCAGTCTCGCCAGCGACCGGCTCGCTGCGGAAACGGTCTGCTCCAGCTGCTGCGCGGCGGCCGTGATGGAGCCGGTATCGACCACCGCGATGAAGTTCTGGATCTCGTCGAGGGTGATGTTCATCGTTGCGCCTGTCGCAAATACCTACGCTTATACACCGCTTTTGGAGAAAAAAATAAAGCGTGTCAATGCGACAGGTCAACGCAAGAAATTGCGAATGAACGAACGCACTACGAACAGGAATTTTCCCGATGCCGACCTGCTGAATCCCTGTGCTAGCGTCGTTATGGGGAGCGGTGCTTTGTCGTCGAAACGGAGTTCGCCCGGGGGGGGATGGAATGACAAGGGGCCGAGCTGCCAGCGTCCGGTGACGACGTCACCGGAACCACATAATCCCAATCGGGATTGGGCTCAGCTTACGGGAGAGACGTTTCATGCAGATGAAGAAATCCTCGCTATGTGTGGCGATGGGTGCGGTGCTGGGGGCGTTCGTGTGTGCACCCGCCATGGCCGCGGGAGCGGCGACGACATGGGCGGCCACGGCCACGCGCGCGCACGAACTCGCGGCGACGGCGACAGCCGCCGACCTGGCGGATGCCGCTACGCCGGTCCATATCGAAGTGGTGTTGAAGGTGCAGAACCGTTCCACGCTCGACGACTTCATCGCATCGGCGCATAACCCGTCCAGCCCGATGTTCCACGCGACTCTGCAACCGGCGGATGCGGTCGCCATGTTCTCGCCGAGCGACGGTCAGGTGCAGGCCGTGGTCGCGTATCTCAGCAAGGCTGGCTTCACCAACATCAGCGTCTCTTCGAACAAGTTGCTCGTTTCGGCCGATGGCAACGCGGGGGCCGCACAATCGGCGTTCGCGACGCGTCTGGTCAAGGCGCAGGACGCCGAAGGCCGTGCCGCCTATGCCAATATCGACGACGTCAAGGTGCCCGCTGCACTCGGCGACTCGGTACTCGCCGTGGTGGGCTTGCAGACGGTCAACCACGCACACACCATGATCAAGCCCGCCGACCGCATCGGTACCAAGGCAACGACCGGCGTGACCGGCCACAATCCCACCACGTTCCCGACCATCTACAACGTCGGCAGCACGCCGACGGCGGCGACGGTCACGGTGGGCATCATCAGCGATGGCGACATGACCCAGCCGCTGAAGGACCTGACCAGCTTCACCACCGCCAACGGCCTGCCCGCCGTGAATACGCAGGTGGTCGTGGTCGGGACGGCGGGAACCGACACCAGCGGTACACCCGAGTGGGACCTGGACAGCCAGAACATCGTCGGCATGTCGGGTGGCGTGAGCAAGCTGATCTTCTACGCGGCGAATTCACTCAGCAACAGCGCGTTGACGGCCGCGTTCAACCGGGCGGTGAGCGACAACCAGGCCAAGGTCATCAACGTGTCGCTGGGCGAATGCGAAACCAGCGCCTACAACGACGGCTCGATGGCGGCGGACGACCAGATCTTCGCGCTGGGCGTATCGCAGGGCCAGACCTTCTCGATCTCCACGGGCGACTCCGGTTCCAACGAGTGCACCAAAGCTCCCCGCGGCACGACGCCCAGCTATCCGGCAAGCTCTCCTTACGTGGTGGCCGTCAGCGGCACGACGTTGAGTACCGGCACCGGCAACAGTTGGGCTGGCGAGACCCTGTGGTCCAAGGCCGGCGGCAGCCCGAGCACGGTGGAGCCCAAGCCTAGCTGGCAGACGCAGGGAGGCGGTACAACGCGCGACGTCGCCGACGTGGCGTTCGATGCGGACCCGAACTCCGGTTCGATCATCATCGTCAACGGAAGCAACGCGCAGTACGGCGGCACCAGCCTTTCCGCGCCGCTGTTCGCCGCCGTCTGGGCGCGCATGCTCGCCGGCCATTCCACGCTTGGTTTCGCCGGCCCGCACCTGTACCAGGTTCCCACCAGCGTCTATCACGACGTCACCTCCGGCAGTAACGGAGGCGAGACGGCGGCCGTGGGTTGGGATTATGCGAGCGGCTTCGGCAGTGCGATCGTGAGCAACCTCTACAGCAACCTGTAACCGCCAGCAGAGGAATCGGCGGAACTGCGGGGCGCTCGCGCGAGCGGCGCCCCGTTTAAGCCCGGTGGGAGCCGACCTTGTCGGCGATCCCGCGGCAGCGGGCCAGTTCGAGGCAAGCACCCATCGCCGACAAAGTCGGCTCCCACATGGGCTTGAGGCAAGCACCCATCGCCGACAAAGTCGGCTCCCACATGGGCTTGAGGCAAGCACCCATCGCCGACAAAGTCGGCTCCCACATGGGTTTGAGGCGAGCACCCATCGCCGACAAGGTCGGCTCCCACATGGGTTTGAGGCGAGCACCCATCGCCGACAGGGTCGGCTCCCACCGGAGCTTTTCCTTTCCGGGCGACATCGGGTGCGCAGGAATTTACGCCGAATTTACGCGGGTCCGTCCGCGCCTTACACCGAAGATATCCGGCGATTTCGATAATTCCGCAGCTCTCCTCACTTGGGTGAACCTGTGGAAATCCTCTATGTCCTACTGATCGTCGTGCTGACCGCGGCGACGATCGGCTTCCTCATGATCTGCGACCGGCTCGGTCGCCGCTGAGGGTGCCGACATGAACGCCTCCTACCTCATTGCCGGCCTGCTGGCCGTCGCCCTCGCGGGCTACCTGCTCGTCGCGTTGCTCAAGCCGGAGTGGTTCGAATGAGCGCGAACGACTGGATTCAGATCGTCGTCTATCTCGCCGTGTTGCTGCTGCTGGTCAAGCCGGTCGGCTCGTACATGGCCCTCGTCTTCGCGGAAAGTCCCAACAAGGTGACGCGTTTCGGTGCACGCATCGAGCGGGTCGTCTATCGCATGGCCGGCGTCGAGCCGGGCGAAGAGATGGGCTGGAAGAAGTATGCGCTCGCGATGCTGCTGTTCAACGTGTTGGGCATGGTTGCCGTCTACGTTCTTCAGCGTGTGCAGCAGTGGTTGCCGCTGAACCCGGAGCATTTCGCGGCGATTACACCGGATTCCGCGATGAACACGGCCGTCAGCTTTGCCAGCAACACGAACTGGCAAGGCTATGGCGGCGAGTCGACCATGAGCTATCTCACCCAGGCGGTGGGCCTGGCGGTGCAGAACTTCCTTTCGGCCGCGACAGGCATCGCCGTGCTCGTCGCCGTCATCCGGGGATTCTCGCGCAGGGGCGTGAAGGTGCTCGGCAACTTCTGGGTCGACCTGACCCGGACCACCCTCTACATCCTGCTTCCCCTTTCGCTGGTCATCAGCCTGCTGCTGGTTTCGCAGGGCGTCGTCCAGAACGTGCGTCCCTACGAACATGCGACGACGGTGCAGGCCACCGCGTATGACGAACCGGTGAAGGACGCCGACGGCAACCCCGTGCTCGATGCAGCCGGTAAACCGGTGGTCAGGCACGTTTCCACGCAGGAGCAGGTGCTCCCGATGGGACCGGCCGCCTCGCAGGTCGCCATCAAGATGCTGGGGACCAACGGTGGCGGCTTCTTCAACGCCAACTCGGCGCACCCGTACGAGAATCCGACGCCGTTCTCCAATTTCATCGAGATGCTGGCGATCTTCCTGATCCCCGCCGGGCTCTGTTACACCTTCGGTGTGATGGTGGGCGACCGTCGCCAGGGCTGGGCCATCCTCGCGACGATGCTGGTGATCTTCGTGCCCTTGACCTTCGGCCTGGTGGCGGCCGAGCAGGCGGGCAATCCGGCGCTGCACGGGCTGGCCATCGATGCGCATGCCTCGGCGCTACAGAGTGGCGGCAACATGGAGGGCAAGGAGACCCGCTTCGGCATCGTCTCGTCCGGGTTGTTCGCCGCGATCACCACGGCCGCATCGTGCGGCGCCGTCAACGCCATGCACGATTCGCTGACCCCGCTGGGCGGCCTCGTGCCGATGTGGCTGATGCAGCTGGGCGAGGTCATCTTCGGCGGCGTGGGTTCCGGCTTGTACGGCATGCTCGCCTTCGCCGTCGTCGCGGTCTTCATCGCCGGCCTGATGGTCGGCCGGACACCGGAGTACCTGGGCAAGAAGATCGAGGCGCACGAGATGAAGATGGCCAGCCTGGCCGTACTCCTGCCTTGCGCCCTGGTGGTGATCTGCACCGCCATCGCCGTGATGACGCCTGCCGGTGTCGCCGGCGTCGCCAACCCGGGCGCACATGGATTCAGCGAGATCCTCTATGCGGTGAGTTCCGCCTCGAACAACAACGGCAGCGCCTTCGGCGGTCTCTCGGCGAATACGCCGTTCTGGAACGTACTGCTGGCCATCTGCATGTACTTCGCACGGTACCCACTGGCGATCGCGATGCTGGCGATGGCCGGATCGCTGGCGGCGAAACGTCACGTGCCCGAATCCGCTGGCACGCTGCCGACGCATACACCGCTGTTCGTGGTGCTGCTCGCGAGCGTCGTCATCGTCGTCGGTGCACTCACCTTCTTTCCGGCACTCGCCCTCGGGCCGATCGCCGAGCAATTGATGTCCGCCACGGGGCACTGATCCATGACTCATCCAACCACGACCCGGCGCGGTCTCGATCGCGCCCTGGTGGCGCGCGCCCTGGGCGACGCCTTCATCAAGCTCTCACCGCGCCTTCAGTTCCGCAATCCGGTGATGTTCGTCGTCTTCGTCTGCAGTGTCCTGACCACGCTCCTGTGGGTGCAGGCACTGGCAGGACACGGTGAAGCCCCCACGGGATTCATCTTCTGGGTGAGCCTGTGGCTCTGGTTCACGCTGCTCTTCGCCAACTTCGCCGAAGCCTTGGCCGAAGGTCGCGGCAAGGCCCAAGCCGACGCATTGCGCGGATCGCGCCGCGACGTGGCCGCGAAGAAGCTGGCCAGGGCCGAACGTGACGCGCCGATCGTCTTCACGCCATCGAGCGAGCTTCGCGCCGGTCATTTCGTCCTCGTGGAAGCGGGCGACATCGTGCCCGGCGACGGCGAGATCGTGGTGGGCGCGGCAAGCGTCGACGAAAGCGCCATCACCGGAGAGTCCGCGCCGGTGATTCGTGAATCGGGTGGCGATCGCAGCGCCGTGACCGGTGGCACGCGGGTGCTGTCCGACTGGGTCGTGATGCGGATCACCAGCAACCCGGGCGAGAGCTTCCTCGACCGCATGATCTCGATGGTGGAAGGCGCATCGCGGCGCAAGACACCGAACGAGATCGCGCTGACGATCTTGCTGGCCAAGTTCACGCTGATCTTTCTGCTCGCGTGCGCCACGCTGTTGCCATATTCCATCTACAGCGTGCAGGCGGCGGGCATCGGCCATCCCATCACGCTGACCGTACTGATCGCCTTGCTGGTCTGCCTGATTCCGACCACCATCGGTGCGTTGCTCTCGGCCATCGGCATCGCCGGCATGGACCGGATGATCCGCGCCAACGTCATCGCGACCTCCGGGCGCGCGGTGGAAGCGGCGGGCGACGTGGACGTGCTCCTGCTCGACAAGACCGGCACGATCACGCTCGGCAACCGCCAGGCCGTCGCCTTCCATGCGGCTCCGGGCATCGAGGAGCGTGAACTGGCCGAGGCCGCCGAACTCGCTTCGCACGCCGACGAGACACCGGAGGGTCGCAGTATCGTGACGCTCGCGGCGAGGCGCTTCGTTGGACGCGAGCGCCGCGCGATCGACGCCCGCGCCGAGTTCGTGCCCTTCACCGCGCAAACCAGGATGAGCGGCGTCGACGTCGGCACCCGGCACATCCGCAAGGGTGCGATGGATGCGGTCGAGCGTTACCTGGAATCGCAGGACAGCCACCTGCCACCACTGGTCAAGCGCATGGCCGAGGATGTCGCCCGTCGTGGCGCGACCCCGCTCATCGTGGTCGACGGATCGCTCACCCTCGGTGTCGTGGAGCTGAAGGACATCGTCAAGGACGGCATCAAGGAGCGCTTCGCCGAGATGCGCAAGATGGGTATCCGCACGGTGATGATCACCGGCGACAATCCGTTGACCGCCGCGGCGATCGCGGCCGAGGCGGGCGTCGACGACTTCCTGGCCGAAGCCACGCCCGAGGCGAAGCTGAAGTACATCCGCGACATGCAGGCGGAGAACCGCCTGGTGGCGATGTGCGGCGACGGCACGAACGATGCGCCGGCCCTGGCCCAGGCGGACGTCGCCGTGGCGATGAACAGCGGCACGCAGGCGGCCAAGGAGGCCGGCAACATGGTCGACCTGGATTCGAACCCGACCAAGTTGATCGAGATCGTGGGCATCGGCAAGCAGATGCTGATCACGCGCGGCTCGCTGACCACATTCTCCATCGCGAACGATATCGCCAAGTACTTCGCGATCATCCCGGCCGCGTTCGCCACGACCTATCCGGCCTTGAATGCGCTCAACGTGATGCACCTGGCCACGCCGCAGAGCGCGATCCTGTCGGCCGTCATCTTCAACGCGCTGATCATCATCTTTCTCATTCCCCTTGCCCTGAAAGGTGTCGCCTACCGCGCGCTGGGCGCCGGCGCGTTGCTGCGCCGCAATCTCCTGGTCTATGGCCTGGGCGGCATCGTGGTTCCGTTCATCGGCATCAAGTTGATCGACATGTTGCTGGTCCTGTTCGGACTGGCCTGAACCGAGGTCGCCATGCATTCCGTAAAGCTCACCGTACTCATCGAAGACACCGACGACCTGGACATGGAAGTCAGGGTCGTGGTGCCCCACGCCGAGCACATCGCAGGCAACGTCACGCCGCTGCCGCCGCGCGCGGTCGCCGTCGCAAACCCTCCCATCGAAGACGACTACGCGCTCGGCGGCTACGCCGGCATCTGATTCGTCACGTCATAGCTAGAGCATTCCCATGAAGATCGTTTCCTTGACCGCCTCGGCGGTTGTCTCCTTCCTCAGCCTGGGTTCGATCGCACAGGCCCAGGACGCCTCGCCGGTGACCGGCAATGTGGCGATGGTTTCCGACTACATGTTTCGCGGCCTGACCCAGACCTGGGGCCACCCTGCCATCCAGGGCGGCGCCGACTACACGAATCCCAACGGATTCGCGGCGGGCACCTGGGCGTCCAGCATCAGCGACAAGAGTTATCCAGGCGGTTCCATGGAGTTGGATCTCTACGCCAGTTTCGGTCGCCCCATCGACGCCGACTGGTCCTGGCGGGTCGGCCTGTACGGCTATGTGTATCCCGGTGCGGATCTCGACGAAGCCGGTCTCCGCTCGCGCTCCTTCAACACGGCCGAAGCCAATGCCGCGCTGACGTGGCGCCAGTTCACCCTGAAGTACAACCGGTCGCTGACGGACTATTTCGCCGCCGACAAGGAACAAGGCTACGACGGCGATACGCGGGGGACGGGATACCTCCAACTGGACGGCACGTTTTCGCTGTCCGATACCTGGTCGTTGGCGCTGCACGCGGGACATACCCATTACACCGCGAAGCTGGCCACGCCGCTCTCCAATGGAGCGCGTGATGCGAGCTATAGCGACTACTCGGCGACGATCAAGTACCAGCTTGCCGCGCACTGGTCCGTGAGCGGTGGGGTTACACACGCCACGGACGATGCGTTCTATCACCGCGTGTCGAGCTTCGTGGACGCCAATGACTCACGCAATGTCGGTGGGACACGCGGCTTCGTCATGTTCCAGGGCACGTTCTAAGAAGGCAGGGTCATGAAAAAACTCATCAGGCAGTGCGTCGTACTCTTCATCGCGATGACGGTGTTTACCGGCATCCTGTATCCGCTGGCGGCCACCGGCCTGGCCCAGGCGATGTTCCACGCCAAGGCCAACGGAAGCCTGGTCGAGAAGGACGGCAAGACGGTCGGCTCGACACTGATCGGCCAGGCGTTCTCCGAGCCCAGGTATTTCTGGGGCCGCCCCTCGGCCACGGCGCCCAACCCGAACAACGGTGCCTCGTCGTCGGGCTCGAACCAGGGCCCGACCAACCCCGCCCTCACCGATGCGGTGAAACAGCGGATCGACGCGCTGAAGCAGGTCGATCCATCGAACGACGCCTCCGTTCCCGTCGATCTGGTCACCGCATCGGGCAGCGGCCTCGATCCCGAAATCAGTCCCGCCGCCGCCGAATACCAGGTCGCCCGCGTAGCCCGCACGCGGAACGTGGACCCAGCGAAGGTTCGGGAACTGGTGGCCGCCAACACCCAGGGCCGCCAATTCGGCGTGCTCGGCGAACCGCGCGTCAACGTGCTGGCGTTGAACCTGGACCTGGATCGCATGGCGCCCTGACGTCGGTCACAGGCATGGGATCGTGATGGGAGCCGTTTTGGTGGGAGCCGACCCTGTCGGCGGTGGGTGCTCGCCGTAATCTGGCCCGCTGCCGCGGGATCGCCGACAAGGTCGGCTCCCACAGGCTCATCGCAGCCGACTTCTCTGTTGTGGGAGCCGACTTCGTCGGCGATGGGTGCTTACCTCAGCCCGGTCGTACACCATCACCAACCGACGCGCGCGAACTCCGACTGTTGCCACCACGCCTGGAACCCGACCCCGCCGATATGCGCATCGTCCTGTGGTACCAGGGTCAGCTCATCGAGGGTGGCGCCGAAGTAAGGGGCCTGCTCGTTGGCGATCACATCGCTTGGTGCCTCGATGTCCGTGACGAAGCGCCGGATGAGTTGCGACATGCGTTCGCGCTCCGGCCCGGCGATCTCGATCGAACCATTGAGCGGTGCATCGACCGCGAGGCGGGCCATCAGCGCCGCGACCTCGTCGGATGCGACAGGTTGGATATAAGCGGGCGGCAGGTAGACCGTCTGGTCGCGCACGGCCGATGTGACGATGGCGACCAGGAATTCGTAGAACTGGGTCGCATGCACGATCGTGAACGGAATCCCGGATTCCCTGATCAGGCGATCCTGTAACGCCTTGCCGCGCAGGTAGTCGCTGCCGAGGGCGGCCAGCCGATGCGTGCCGACGATCGATAGTGAAAGATGGTGCTTCACTCCCGCCCGGGCTTCGGCGTCGAGCAGATGGACGGCAGCGGTCTTGAAGAACTCGAACGCCGCCAGGTCGTCGAAGGTGGGCGAGTTGCTGACATCGATCACGACCTCGGCGCCGGCGAGGCACCGATCGAGACCGGCTCCGGTGATCACGTCCACGCCCGTGGCACGCGAGGCGGCCGTCACGTCATGGCCCTGCGCGCGCAGCCGATCCACGATGTTGCGGCCGACAAGACCTCGCCCACCGACGACGACGATATTCATGCAGGCCTCTCATCGGCGCCGCCAAGCCAGAAGGCGACGTTCCGGACGTACTGGTGGGTGGAGCGCAATGCTTCCGGGAAACGGATCATTCCGTCACCGGGTGCTTCCGACACGAACGAAGGGCTACCGGCGGCGATGTCCCAGTTGTAGTCCGCGAAATGATGGAACGTCGACTGCGCGATGGCCCGGCCACCCTGGTCGGACCGTTCGAACACGACCGCCAGGTTGAATTCCCTATCCGTGGCCTGGCTGCGCCCTTGCAGGATCACCCGGCTGGTCTCGTCCCCTGCAGGAGCGCCGACCGCGCCCTCGTGGGGGTGGGCGGGCAGGTAGCGGATGACACCCTCGTCCGAATGCGGATCGCGCAAGACAGGATGCACGTCGCCTACAGGCCGCACATGCTGGTAATCGCCGTTCGCCCCGGAGTGATAGTTAGGCCACGAGATATAGGTGGTGGCGCGGTCGTCGACGCAGCACCGGCTCGGGTCCGGATCAGGGTTGCGTGTATGGAAGTGGTGCGCCGCGCCTACCCCGGCGAGCGTGCATATCGAGCTGCCGAGGTCCATGTGGTCCCGGGTCACCAGCATGCCACCGCCGCGTCGCCGGAACTGGCTTATCCCGTCGCAGTCGTTGTCGGTAAGACCATCACCGGTATCGACGGCGAAGAGCCATAACTGATGGAAGTCCGATTCGTGGAGCCGCGAGAGGACGGAGTCGGCCTTTCCGAGTGGGTCGCGGTTGCGGGCGGTGACGCGGAAGGCGGGTTGCCCTTCTTCGTCACGAAGGCCCTCCAGGAACGCCTTCAGGTGACTGAAACGCGAGATGTTCCAGTCGTCGGGGTCCCCTTCGATGGTGGTCTGCAACAGTAGGTTCTGCATGGCGGTCTCTTCCTGTGAAGCCGATCCTAGCGCTCTCGCCGGGATCGTATTGGTGTTTCAAGCGAAACATGGTGTGGCGCGGAACGAGCAGCTTACCCGGGGATCTTTGTATCCGTTTGTATCCGTACGCCATGAGATACAGGCCGTTTCAAATCGGCCCTTCCTAGACACCATCGAAGTGGAAACCGCTTCATAGACTGTGGACACGTCGAGGCAAGCAAGCCCAGGCGTCACCATAAAAATCGTGAAGCCCACAGGAGAACGACGATGTCAGCCGCACACGCACACATGTTCCGGAAACCTTCCTTCACCCAGCGCGCGCTCGCTGTCGCCCTCGGCTTCGCCATGCTCGCGCCGACACTCCACGCACAGCCTGCCGCCGCTTTCGACCAAGCCGCGGATGCCACGGCCAAGACAACCAAGGTCGACGAAAGCATCCGTCCGTTCCACGTCCACGTTCCCCAGGAGCAACTCGACGACCTGCGCCGCCGCATCGCGGAAACACGCTGGCCGGACAAGGAACTCGTGAAGGACGATTCGCAGGGCATACAGCTGGCCCGCGTCCAGGAACTGGTCCGCTACTGGGGCACCGGCTATGACTGGCGCAAGGCCGAGGCCCAGCTCAACGCCCTGCCACAGTTCGTTACCACGATCGACGGCGTCGACATCCAGTTCATCCATGTCCGTTCCCGCCACCCCCATGCGCTTCCCGTCATCCTGACCCACGGCTGGCCGGGCTCGCCCTTCGAATTCATCAAGACCATCGGTCCGCTCACCGATCCGACGGCCTATGGCGGCCGTGCGGAAGATGCATTCGACGTGGTCATCCCGGCCATTCCCGGCTACGGCTTCTCCGGTAAGCCCACGGCGCTCGGCTGGGGACCCGATCGCACCGCCCGCGCCTGGGATGTGCTGATGAAGCGGTTGGGCTACACGCACTACGTGTCGCAGGGCGGTGACCATGGTTCGGTGATCTCGGACGCGCTGGCCCGGCAGGCGCCGAAGGGTTTGCTCGCCATCCACCTGAACATGCCCGCGACCGTACCGGGGGACCTTGCCAAAGGCATCAACAGTGGCGACCCGGCACCCGCAGGCCTGGCCCCTGACGAGAAGGAGGCCTATCAGTCGCTGAGCACGTTCTTCGGCCGCAACGCCGCCTACGGCGCCATGATGGTCACGCGCCCGCAGACCATCGGCTATTCGCTTTCCGATTCGCCGGCCGGGTTGGCGGCGTGGATGTACGAAAAATTCGCGCAGTGGAGCGATAGCGACGGCGTGCCCGAGCGTGTGTTGAGCAGGGACGAGATGCTCAACGACATCACGCTGTACTGGCTCACGAACACGGGTGCGTCGTCGTCGCGCTTCTACTGGGAAAACAACAACAACAACTTCAGTTCCGTTACCCAGCGGACCACCGAGATCAAGGTTCCCGTCGCCATCACGGTCTTTCCGCACGAGATCTACCGTGCGCCGAAGAGCTGGAGCGAGAAGGCCTATCCGAGCCTGTATTACTACAACCAGGTGAGCAAGGGCGGGCACTTCGCGGCGTGGGAACAGCCGCAGATCTTCGCCGAAGAACTGCGTGCCGCGTTCAAGTCGGTTCGCTGAGGAAGGGTTGATCGTGTGATCCAGGCGGGAGCCCATGGGCTCCCGCCTGTTATCGCAGTGCCTTTGAGGTCATGCGCAGTGCCACAGATTGGCGGAACAGTCTGTAGGTGATCGCCTACAGAATTTGCCGGTATAGATCTCTAAGATCCTGCTCACTGCGTTGCCTTTGAGAAAGAGACGGATCTGATGATGGAAGTGGAATTCCTCGAAGTTGTTTCGTGTCGGCACGACCTCTCGCTGCACCGAAAAAAAACCAAACCAAGTGCCTTGTCGGAACCCATGAAATGGGTATCCCGCTTGGTATTCGTTGCTGTCGCATCCACGGCGAGCTTAGCTGCGGGACAGGTGTCCACCACTCACTCGCCTCCACCTGCGACCGTCGACCACTTCGTTTCGAATGTTTTGGTGGCACCCGACGCGGAGGTCGGTGGCAAATGGCATGGCAACCTGACAGCGTCGGATGACTCCAGTGCTGCCCAGTGGGCCGAGGAGTTCGATCTTCAGCAGAATTCCGATGGCAGCATTTCAGGAACAAGGCGAACAACGGCCTTGGGAGGTGCCGTACGTTTTGTCTGGTCGGTTACTGGTTCCCTATCAGGGCTGGACCTGGCCCTTAATGATGAAACCCTTCTGAGCCAGGAAGGTACGACGACTCCATGCAAGATCACTATCCGTGGCCAGGTGTCAGCGGACGCATCCACGGTGACGGGGACATGGACCGCGTCGGGCCAGTCCGGATGCGGCGGCGGCGCGATCTACGCGAACCGTTTCGGCGGTGCGACCGCCAAAAGGTTGGGGTCCGGGGTTTCCTGCAACAGCGGGGAAGGCGCCTCGATTCTCGGAGCGGGTAGTGGCGGCGCAGGTGGCGCCAACGCAGACGGATCGTCGTGCGCCGAAAAGATGGGAGCACCCCAGGTTGGCGACCCGATCGACGCATCCACTGGGAATTTCTTCCTGGAAGAGACCGATTTCGACGGCGGCGAATGGCTGACACTTCGCCGCTTTTACAACAGCGGCCCAGGCGTCGCGCCGGCTTCACTTGGGTTCAATTGGCGACATAGCTTCGATCGGTCGCTCAAGATTGTCGGCGAACCTGCGATTGCGATCATCGTGCTTCGGCCAGATGGCGGACAGTCCGAGTTCAAGAAAGTGGGTGACGAGTGGGTCTCCGGAAGCAAGGTCGACGTTCTGAGCGAGGTAACGAACGCAGATGGCTCCCTGGTGGGCTACCGTTTGTTTGTCGGGGGACAGCGACACACGGAAATCTACTCAACCGAGGGAAAGCTGCTTACGGTCGACGGCCAGGATGGTCTCGGCATCACCCTGGCGTATGACCCGAACGGTCTCCTTCAGTCCGTCACCGACAGGCAAGGGCGAGCCATCCGCTTCAGCTACCAGTCGAGCACGGGTTGGCTTACCGGCGTGACGCTTCCGGATGGGTCTTCCATCCGCTATACCTTCGACAGCTCCACGGCGAACTTGCGTTCCATCTACCTCGGTGCCTACCTCTATCGCAGCTATCGATACAACGAAACAGGTGCCGTGGGCTCGACAAGCCTTCCACACGCCGTCACCAGCATCCATGACGCGCGGGATGCCGTCTATGAGCGGGTGACGTATGACGCCCTGGGCCGTGCAACCTCGTCGGGTTATAGCGGTGACGTGGGACGAACGAACATCATCTATAACGCTGATGGCACCTCGGACGTCACGTATCCCCTGGGAAATACGGTCAGGATGTCCTTCCATGTGGCCGACGGCGTATCGCGGGTCGCGGAACTCGATGGCCCATGCGCACCCGACTGCGGGCAGCTCTGGAGATACCGAAAGTACGACAGCGAGGGCCGTCCGTCCGAATTCGAGGATTTCAACGGACAGCGGACCCTATTCACGTACAACGCCTATGCATTGTTGGCGAAGACCACCGAGGCGGTCGGGACGGCCAACGAACGAAGCGTCACCATGGCTTGGGATATCGCGCTGCGAAGGCCGTTGAAACAGACGCTTCGGGATGCGCTCGGCGCCACAATCGCTTCCCAATCGTGGTCGTACGACACGCAAGGCCACGTGACGGCGCGTTGTGACGTGGAACCGGTTCTTTCGGAGTCATATATGTGTTCTCCATCCGGGGTTGCCCCGGATGGTGTCCGACGCTGGACCTATACATACTGCGTTACCGCCGATGCCGAACGTTGTCCCTATGTGGGTGCACTCCTGACGGAGACTTCTCCGGATGGGGGAGTGGAAACCTTCCTGTATTACCTGACGGACGATACCGCATGGCGCCACGGCGACATCAGATCGGTGACCAATGCCGCAGGTCACGTTACGACCTACGCAGCGTACGACGGTGCCGGTAGGCCGAAGCGCATCGTTGATCCGAATGGCGTCATTACCGACTTCATCTACGATAAATGGGGTCATGTCAATTACCGTACTGTCCACGCACAGAAGGACGGCATGTCTTCAAGTGCGGATGCTCGGTCAAGTTTCAGCTTCGATGACAATGGATTGGTTACGCAGGCAGGCGATCCGGATGGCGTCCGGCTGACGTACGGTTACGACGCCGCTCATCGACTGTCCACTATCAAGGATGCCGATGGAAATCATCTCGACGTTGCTTACGATGCAGCCGGAAACACGCTTGCCGCAAAAATTGTCGACCGGCAAGGAGTCGTTCGTCGTTCGGAAAGTCGAACATACGACAATCTTGGCCGGCTTCGCACACGAAACAATGGCGGTGGTCAAACCTATTGGAGCGCATCTGCCAGCGATGCCTATGATGGGCGGAGTAAGCTGACACACGCCGTCGACGCCAACGGGGTTCACCAACGGCGCTATTACGACGCGATCGGGCGATTGGCAAGCGTTGTAGATAACGCCGAAGATGCTATCGGCGCTCGTCGCGCAGAGACCGTATACCAATACGATGCGAGGGATGGCCTGATCGCGACATCCGATCCGAACGGACTCGCGACATTTTTCAGTGCAAACGGCTTCGGTGAGGTGTTGGAATCGTCCAGTCCGGACAGTGGTCTATCGACGGTAACGCGGGACGTCGCGGGAAGGGTGTCGAGTCAGACGGACGCGAGGGGCATTCGGGTCGACTTTGCATACGACGTGCTGGGGCGGCGCACATCCGCATCCTATGTCGACGCAACGGCCAACATCTCTTGGCATTATGACGAACCCGATTCGCTAACGGGTTGCACGGCCTCCCATCCCCTTGGGAGGCTGACCCGCATTGTCGAAGGGTCGGGTTCCACCACCTATTGCTACGACTTCCTCGGAAACGTAGTCAGCAAGACCCACATCACGGGATCGTCAGTCTCCCGCGCGGAGTTCACCTATACACCGGGAAGCAGGCTTGCATCCGTTACCTACCCGGATGGTGCCGTGCTGACCTACAGCCGCGGCTACCTCGGCAACGTCACCTCGGCACAGATAACCAGCGGAGGGGTGAGCCGCAAGGTAGTGTCGAATGTCACCTATCTGCCATTTGGTCCCGTCTCGCAATACACGCTCGGGGAAGGCCAGGTACTAACGCGGCTGTACAACGCTGATTACGATGTCACGGACATCACCAGCAACGCACTTTCGATCCACGTTGCGCGCGATGCCGATGGGAGGGTCGTCGCAAGAGGTGACGCTCCGGGTGCCAATCCCGCATCGGAAACCTATACCTACGATCCCCTAAGGAGATTGACGGCAGTCGTTGGAAGCGAAGGCGGCGCACGATCGACGTATGCCTATGACGCCGCGAGCGACCGTCTATCCAAGACGGGCTATGGGCTGTCCACCGGCGCGTATGGTTACAAGTCTGGCTCCCACTGGCTGACCAGCGTCGCAACGGACAACCGGAGTTACAGTCCTTCGGGCTCCACGACGGGCGCCAGTGTGGCAGGCGAATCGTGGACGTACGAGTACTCGAGTCGAGGCCAGCTTGCGGCCATCAGGCGAGGCAACGAAATTGTCGGGCGTTATACGTACAACGGCCTGGGCGAAAGGATCAGCAAGGAAGTCGATGGAACGACTACTCGCTTCTTCTACAGTCGCGCAGGTCAGGTACTCAGTGAGTCCGCTGGCAGTGATGCCGAAAGCACCGGTCGAGACTATATATGGCTCGATACCTTGCCGATCGGAATCTTGGACGGTACGGCTCTTTCGTTCGTACATGCCGACGAGATGGAGACGCCGCGGGCGGTAACCGACGCCGAATCCAAGCTTCTTTGGTCATGGACGGATAAAGACAACGCCTTCGGCGAACGACCACCTACATCGACAAGCGGCTACACGCTCGACCTCCGCTTCGCGGGCCAGTATTACGACAGGGAGAGCGGGCTTTTCTACAATGTCCACCGCTATTACGACCCAGGTACGGGCAGGTATCTGCAAAGCGATCCATTGGGAATAGCGGGGGGGACGAACGCTTATCTTTATGCGTTGGGCATTCCAGGTGGCGTTGTCGACCCTTTTGGTTTGGAGGGAAAGCCACTCTCGGATTCTCGTTGGGTGGCCTTGTTCAAGTCGATGATGCTTGGAAAAGCCGTGCACTTGTTCATTCAAGAGGATGTCCGAAGGGACGGAAACGTCGCGCAAGTGAGAACTGAATGGCGAACACACAACATCTTCAGTAAGAAGTTTGGTGTGGTCGACCTGATGATGAGGAAATTAGACACTGATGCATGGAGTGTTTTTGAGATTAAGCCGTTAAGCCAGTGGAACTGCGAAGCTCCTGGCAATATCCAGCAATTGAACGATTACGTACGCTCGCTAAATGAAGACGGTGTATCGGCGAAACCGGGACGGTGGGCCGAGTTCTTTCCGGGCGAAAATTTCCGTGTAATAAACATACCTACCGGCTTTACGCTCGGCGGCGTTCGTGTTGATGGAAGTTATATCTACGGAAGCCCTGATGACAACGGTATGATCTACTACCAGACAGGTGATGCTTCTTATCCTATTCATCATTGACGATCCACATTCGCTTGAGCGTATCCAATGAGCCTAAGTTCGACGTTCGACTCTCTACAAAGATACTTATCCGCGGTTGCGGATCTCTGCGATGCAAGCCAGGAGTTCAGTGCGCTATTGGCAGGCAAGGGGCTGAGGTTGGGTGAGGAATACTGGGGCAGGTATCCGGAGGAGGCCAACCAATTCCACTTGGAATGGGTAAAGGAGGGAACGGCTGCGGTGCGCGTCGAGCAGGGCATAGTCGGCTATCGTTCCCCGCTGGTCTCCATCATCATGCAGGAACTCAATCTCAATCGCTCGGTGCTCCGGACCTTTGACAGGCCCGCGGAGATCGAAGCACGTGTGCGGTCTCATCCGGCGCTCGCCAGGTACACCGTAGAAAACGCCAGTCGTGATGGCTCAACCCCCGCGACCGAAGCTCGGCGGAAAATTAGCAATACTGAACTTTATGGCATTGGTGAATCACGCGTACTCGAGGCAATCGGACTGGCGAATCTTCCCAGCGTCGATGCGCTGACCTACGATCATACGTTGAAGGTGTTTGACGAGGCATTCGCACGGTGTGGTTTCAAGAGGTTGCCTCGCAAGGTCAAATGGACCGGTCATTCGCAATCTTGCGTGGCTGCATATGGCGACCCAGCAGGCGCACATCGAGGCCGATTCTTCTTGGCGATCGAAAGTCTTCCTGGATTCTCTGGATATTTTGGCGTCGAGATTTCCATGGGCGTCGCAGGTGGCTTGAGCGAACGTGTTGAGGGAATCGACGTCACGGTGCGGGAGGGCGACCTCAACCGTTGGTTTGGTTCGACGCTGAGAGGGTTTGGCTCGTACACGGCCGCACAACTCAAGCCAGCGTTAGCTACCACGCTGTATGCGTTCACTCTGGTGATCCCGGAGGTCATACGGCGGTTTCATGAAGTGCAGGATCGAGAGTTGATCGATTTGCAGTGGGCAGATGAAGAATCATGAAATATAGACATCGCTAGAGAAAATGGATTTTATGATGATTGGTTCGGCATTCAACTCTCTACAAAGATACTTATCCGCGGTTGCGAATCTCTGCGACGCCAGTCGGGAGTTCAGTCCATTTTTGGCAAGCAAAGGGCTGAGGTTAGGCGAGGAGTACTGGAGCAGATATTCGGATGAGGCAAACCAGTTCGACATCGAATTGGCAAAGGAGTGGACAGCTGCGGCGCGTGTCGAACAAGGCATAGTCGGCTATCGTTCCCCGCTGGTTTCCACCATCATGCGGGAACTCAATCTCAATCGCTCGGTGCTCCGGACTTTTAACAGGCCCGCGGAGATCGAAGCGCGTGTGCGATCTCATCCGGCGCTCGCCGGATACACCATAGAGAGCGCCAAGCATGACAGTTCCACCTTCGCCAGCGAGAGTCGACTAAAAATAAGAAATGCTGAACTTCATGACATTGGTGAATCACGCGTACTCGAGGCAATCGGACTGGCGAACCTCCCCAGCGTCGATGCGTTGACCTACGATCATACGTTGAAGGTGTTTGACGAGGCGTTCGCACGGTGCGGTTTCAAGAGGTTGCCTCGTAGGGTCAAATGGACCGGGCATTCGCAATCTTGCGTGGCTGCATATGGCGACCCAGCAGGCGCACATCGAGGCCGATTCTTCTTGGCGATCGAAAGTCTTCCTGGATTCTCTGGATATTTTGGCGTCGAGATTTCCATGGGCGTCGCAGGTGGTTTGAGCGAGCGCGTTGACGGAATCGACGTGACGGTGCGAGAAGATGGCCTCAACCGTTGGTTTGGTTCGACGCTGAGAGGGTTTGGCTCGTACACGGCCGCACAACTCAAGCCAGCGCTAGCCACCACGCTGTATGCATTCACTCTGGTGATCCCGGAGGTCATACGGCGACTTCATGAAATGCCGAGTCGGGAGCAGATCCAGTTGCAGTGGATTCGGGATGAGCCGTAAATAGTTCTGGATACGCGAAGGAAGCGAAGGGCCCGCTTCTCAGCCCGCGCGATGACGCAGGAGCTTCTTCAAGCCGCTGTCGACGATATCCGCGAACACCTTCGGATCGCCATACGCGCGAGCGGTAAGCATCGCGCCGTAGACCATCGACATGAACGATTCCGCTTCCAGGCGAGCCGAGCCGCGCAGCTCGAAAAGGCCCAGTTGCGCACCCTTGGTCAATACGGTTTCCAGCCAGTTCGACAGGTCGCGGAAATGCGCGCGTACATTTTCCGCCAGGTCGGCGGGGAGGGTAGGCAGTTCGGAGGCGAGCATGCCGGCGACGCAGAACGGGGCGGACCCATCGGCGATGCACCGCTCCCAATAGCCGGTGTAGAAGCGGAGTTGTGCTTCCGGGTCGAAGGCGCCGTCATCGAGCGTCCGCGTCTGCGCGACGATCAAGGCGCGGGACTCCTCGACCACCGCCCGGGCGAGATCGGCCTTGGTCGGGAAATGGTGGTGGATGCTCGCCTTGCGTACCTGCACCTGCTCGGCGACATCGGCATAGCTGAAGCCGTTGTACCCCCGTGTCTGGATGAGGTAGCGGGCGGAATCGATGAGTTTCTGTTGAGTGCTCATGGTTGAATTCTACCATGTGGTAGGTAGCTTTGGTGTGCCTGGAAAATAGATGGTAGCTAAATAAAGATTCATACGGATAAAGTTGACGTAAACCCTACCTACTAGTAGGGTGTGTCGACTCCCCAAGGACTCATCCCATGAATTCCCTCCGCTCCTTCTACTACCTGCGTGCCGGCGTCGCCTTCGCCTGGGTGGCCGCGGTACTTCTGTCGGCACCCGCACCCCTGGCTCTCGCAGCGGCGCTGCTCGTCGTCTATCCCGCCTGGGACGCACTCGCCAACGTCCTCGATGCCCGCCGAAGTGGTGGCTTGCAGGCCAATCCTGGCCAGAAATTCAACGCTCTCGTCAGCGTGATCACGGCCGTGGCCATGGCCGTCGCGTTCGTCTTGCGAGGAAACGCAGGCGGCGTCCTGGTGTTCGGTGTGTGGGCACTTCTGGCCGGGCTCTTCCAGTTGGCCGTCGGCATCCGTCGCCGCAAGCTCGGCGGCCAGGTCTTCATGATGATCAGCGGTGCCCAGTCGGCGCTCGCGGGCGTCGTCTTCATCGTCCAGTCGTTCGGCGTGGCGCCCGGCCTCGCGCAGCTTGCGCCGTACGCAGCCTTCGGCGGCCTTTATTTCCTTCTTTCCGCCTTGTGGTTGACCTTCCGGAAACCCCGCCCGTCACCTTCCATGTCTTAAGGACTTGTTGAAGGAACGATACCGATCGTGCTCATCCATCGTTCCGCCAGCGACGGCCATCCGGTGATGGGATCGGCCGTCTTTCGCAAACCGAAGGCATGGCCGCCCTTGGCGTACAGATGCATCTCTACAGGGACGTTGGCCTGCTGGAGTGCGAGGTAATAGGTAAGCGATTCGCGGATGTCGTCGGTCGGATCGTTCTCCGCCTGGATGATCAGCGTCGGCGGAGCATGCGGATCGATCTTCACACCAGGATCGAGCGTCAGCCCCGGTGGCTTCCACAGATGGCCGGGATAAAGTGCGATGGCGAAATCGGGCTTCGCGCTTTGAAGGTCGGCCGCATCGACCGGACGATAACTGCGCCGCGGATGATTGCTGACGTCCGCGACCATGCGTCCCCCGGCGGAGAAGCCGATGACGCCGATCTTGTGTGGATCGATGCCAAGGGCGCCGGCTTGCTGGCGCAGCAGGCTGATCGCCCGTTGCGCATCCTGCAAGGCCATCGGTTCCACCGGATCGCGTCTGCAATTGCATTCGTCGTTCCAGTAGGGTCCGGAACCGGGAACCCGGTATTTCAAGACGACACAGGTGATGCCCCTGGGCGTGAGCCAGTCGCAGACTTCAGTGCCTTCGAGATCGATCGCCAATATCCGATAGCCGCCCCCGGGAAACACGACCACGGCGGCTCCCGTGTTTTTGCCGCTGGGACGATAGATCGTCATGGTCGGAATCGATACGTGCTGAACCACCGTGACCGGAAGACCCGCGATCTGCCCTGGTCCTGTTCCGAACACTTCCTTGCCGGGCAAGGCGGGTGCGGCGATAGAGAGTCCCTTTGGCCAGAGCGGCGTCTGCACCGCCGGCGCGGCGGGCTGCCAGGGGCGGTCCTGCCGGTTGAGCAGTGGCTCGCTCCCCGTCGTCGCCATCGCGGCGCCAACGGGAAGCGATAGCGCGATGATGAAGCCGATCCATGCCGCCGTCTTCATGAGTTGATCCCTTCGGAGTGAGGTGCGAGCCAGAGTCGCCACCTTCACCGGGCCATCTGTCATTCTCGTGGCGGCAAACTGGCATTAAACCGTGCCGGCAAGTCCTGTTCCCGAAAGCATTCCACGATGTGATCGATGAACAGCCTCGTCTTCTGCGGCAGCAAGCGTTGCGCCGGGTAGTAGAGCGACAGGTGGCCACCGTCGACCCACCAGTCCGGCAGCACGCGTACGATCCGTCCTCGCTCCATCCAGGGCAGGGCGGATTGCACGGCAAGCAGCGCGATGCCCATGCCAAGTGCGGCAGCGTGACCTGCCGCGTCTGGATCGTCGAACAGGATGCGGCGATCCAGCTCCACGGCGGCCTCCGCGCCGTGCAGGTTGGAAAGCACCCAATCCCTCACGCGGCCGGTTTGCGGTGAACGAATGAGGATGCCTTCGCGGCCGGCGAGATCCGCAGGCGTGGCGATCGCGGGCCCGTTCGCGAGGAATTCCGGTGACGCCACCAGGATGCGATGAGCCGGTGCGAGCGCACGGGCGACGACGCCTGGACGCATGTCGAAACCTCCGCCGATGGCGACATCGAAGCCTTCGGCGATGAGGTCGACCGGGCGGTTGTCGAAACGCCAGTCGGGCCTCACCGCGGGAAACGCTTCCAGGAACGAGGCGAGCATCGGCACGATGTACTCCCGGCCGAACGCATAGGGAAGCGCGACCCTCAGCGACCCGACGGGACCGGTCGTGCTCGCCCGCGCATTGGCCATGGCGCCATGGAGTTGGTCCAGGCTGCCCTGGACTTCGAGCCGAAAGGCCTCGCCCGCTTCGGTGAGTGAGAGCCGCCGTGTGGTTCGCTGAAAAAGGCGAACCCCCAATTCGGCTTCCAGGCGTGCCACATTCTTGCCCACGGCGGCGGGCGTGAGCCCGAGCACCCGCGCGGCAGCGGCGAAGTTGCCCAATTCCGCGCTGCGTACGAAGCAAGCGATGCCGTTGAGGGTATCCATGAGTCGACTCTAAACCAGATGGATCGAATGAAACTACCACTAGATCGCTAGCGGTTGAGTACCCAGGAGCCTAGATTGGCGGGGAATCGAACATCACCTATCGGAGCCCCACCATGAACGACCTCAATTCCATCCAAGGCAAAAGCGCCCTCGTCCTCGGCGGTTCACGTGGCATCGGTGCCGCGATAGCACGTCGGCTGGCCGCCGGCGGCGCCTCCGTCGCGATCACCTATGTGCAGGGTGCCGACGCTGCGAACACTGTCGTCGACGACATTACCAAGGCCGGCGGACGCGCCATCGCCATCCAGGCGGATAGCGCGAACGATGCGGCCGTCGAGCAAGCGGTGAGCAAGACGAAGGAGGCTTTCGGCGGTTTCGACATCCTCGTCAACAGCGCAGGCGTACTCGCCATCGCGCCGATCGAGGAATTCACGACGGAAGACATCGACCGCACGATCGCGGTGAACATTCGCGCGGCTGTCATCGCCAGTCGTGCCGCCGCTCGCGTCATGGGCAAGGGTGGCCGCATCATCCATATCGGCAGTACCAATGCGCAGCGCATGCCCTTCGCTGGTGGAGCCGTCTACGCGATGAGCAAGTCGGCGCTGCAAGGCCTGACGCAGGGCCTGGCGCGCGATCTCGGTCCGAAGGGGGTCACCGTGAACGTGGTGGAACCCGGTCCCATCGACACCGACATGAATCCGGCGGATGGTCCGATGGCGGCGGGCCTTATCCCGATGCTGGCGGTCGGCCGCTATGGCCATCCCGATGAGGTCGCCAGTCTTGTCGCGTACCTTGCCGGACCCGAGGCGGCCAACATCACGGGCGCGCGACTCTTGATCGATGGTGGTTTCGCCGCGTAAGCGCGCCACAAGGCGACTTCTGACCGTGGCGAAAATAAAGAAGGGCCACGCCCTGCGCGAGGCCCTTCTTTTTGTTTACTTACTCTCGGGAACGATATTGGCCAGCTTGCCCTTCTTATCGAACTGGCAAGTGAAATTCTTCTTGCCATCCATACCCGCGTCGGCGGTACCGGCGATCGTGTAACCGGCGTCGGCGGCCTGGATCGGCTGTAACTGGATGTAATCGTTCTTCACGTCGAATTTGTCCGCGGCGGCATCGAGGCAGCGGGTGGTCAGCTTGCCCGGATCGGGACGGTCGGAAGCGACGGCGTGCGAGGCAAGGACGAGGCCGAGGGAAGCGGCCAGCAGCAGGGTGGAATGGCGCATGGGACTATCTCCGTACGAGGCACGAGGCCGGGATACTGCCAGCGCGAGTCTGCCTTGGATTTCCTTGCGGCAGGATGAACTGGGGTAGGCGACCGTAGGTGCCAACGTTCAGCTTGGGGTGGGAGCGGACGCTGTCCGCGAACCCTCAGCCTGAAACGGCACGAAAGAATCCGTGCACCACATCAGTTACCAGGAGTCGTCGTCGGAAGACCCGCTGTCGCCCGACGAACTGTCATCCCACGAACTGTCGTCATTGCCCATGTCGATCGGATCGCTGCGAAGATCGTCATAGGCCTGTGCCGAAGGATCGTGATCGTCACGAACGACGGAGCCCGTATCGCGCGATACCTCGCCGTCGCTGTGGGAGCGAAGCGCTTCGTCGAGCAACATGCCCGCTGCCACGCCGCCGAGTCCCGCCGCTACTGCCGTCCCTACGCCCGAATGCGCTTGCGGAGGCGGAGGCGGGGCGTAGGCACTGTTACCCGGATAGCCGCCATAGGGGGGCGTTCCACCCGGCGGCTGTGCGGAGGGATAGCCCATGGACGGGCCATCCTCTGCGCGCTTCCGACGTATCCATAAGGACGCGATAAGCGCGATACCGGCCCCGATGGCCAGGAGCTTGAGCAGCTTCGACGAACCGCCTTCGTCGCGGGACGGTTGCCCGGTCTCGCCGTAGCGCGCAGGAGCCGCCGCGGTTCGAACGTTGGCCGCAGGGGCCAGAGCCTCATTCAGCTTTCGCTGAAAAGCCTGGAACTTTGCGGGATCGGTGAAGTGCGTACCCGGATCGAGCGTCGCAGCCTTGGATGCCTCGGCCTTCGCCTCGCCGATGTTGCCTTCGTGAGCGAGCACCTCGGCCAGTACGTAATGGGCTTTCGCACTTTGCGGATGTTCCGCGATGGCGTCGCGCAGGAGCGCTTCCGCCCCTGGATAGTCCCCGCGCGAGATAAGCGCCTGCACGTCCTTGGGCGAGTCGGCGGCGCCCGCCAATGGTGCGAGGATCAGCAACGCAAGAAAGAGAATCAGCTTTTGCATGAGGTTCTTCAGTGCCCGGGATAGTTACTTCGAGTAGCCTACTCTCCCTCGATTTTCAGCAAGCTTTCTTTGATGAAGCAGCCGACACCTCATTCATGTGTGGTTACCAGCCTCCGGCCACTCGCGAAAGTTTACGCATACGGTCGTCTTGTCCAGCATCGCGAACTCGCGGGAGCCCCATGGTTTCGACGCGACACGGTTCGAGTTCGGATGCAGGAAGTGAGGTGCCCTTGCGGACATCTCGTGGAACAGCGCATCGACGTCATCCGTATCGATGCTCAGCTCCGGACGGTCCTTCGCCGCGTATTCGGGACTCTCGACGAGGTAGGCCTTCGCGCCATCACGGGCGACGACGGCCATGACCGCGTCCTGATACAGCACTTCGAAACCAAGGCCTTCCACGAAGAATTCGAGGCCGTCCCCGAGATGGTCGTAGAAGATCTTCGGAATGAGGTTCTTGAGCATGATGTTCTCCAGCTGAAGGTGGTCTCGGCTAGCTCGTCAACACGTATCGCCTTCGGCATTGCATGGCAAGACTTCCTGCGCACGCCACTCCTTGACGAGTTGACGCCGGTTGCGGGGATAAGCCTCGGCAAGGACTTCCGCGCTGGCGATATCGTCGATGCCTATCACCCGGAACCGGTCGTCCGACTCGCACCAGGCGGTGATGAATCGCTTCGCGTCGATGAACGCGAGCATGATGGGCCAGACGACCTGCGGTTCCCTGGTCGCGTGCTCCATCGCAAGCACGATGCGCAACTTGCGCTGATCGCGCAGTGCGCGCCGGATCTCGCCCAGGTCGATGGACATCGCTGGTCTCTCGCGCACGCCCACGTAGAACGTATCGTCATCGAAACGTGCACGCATGTCCGCCGGCATCACCGCATGGATCTTGGCGAGCGCGTTCTTCACCGCCAGCGTCAGCCTCTCGTCCGCCTGGCGGCTGACCCATTGTCCGCCCATGACCAGCGCCTGCACTTCGTCATCGGTGAAGGACACTGGCGGCAGGAGGAATCCTGGTTTCATCACATAGCCGACGCCGGGCTCTCCGGCGATATCGGCGCCCATGCCCTGAAGCGTCACCACGTCCCGGCGGATGGTTCGAAGCGAGACGCCCAACTCGCGCGCTAGTGCCTCGCCCGACACCGTCCTGCGGTGCCGGCGAAGCACTTGCATCAGTTCGAACAGTCGGTGGCTTCTGGCCATGATCATTCCATCGCGATGACGCCTTTACCCCCGATCTTACGGCCTGCTTCCAGTTCGGTGAGCAGGCGGATCGCTTCGCCCAGCGGAACGGTGTCTCCCACCCTGATGCTGAATTTTCCCTCGCTGGCGGCACCGGCAACCGTGTCCAAGATATCAGAGCGGGGGGAGCCGATGACCGGACGTAGCCGGCGGTCGAACAATGCCCTTATGAATTTGCCAGGGCCGGGGTTGAGATCCAGGAATACGCCACCCTTGCGCAACATCGCGATGCCTGCCGATACGGAGAGCGACGCCGCCGTGTCGAGCACCGCGTCGAAGCGCGTTGGGATCGTGGATAACGAGGTCGACCGGTAGTCGTAGACATTACGAACGCCGAGCGCCTTCATGCGTTCCATATCCACGGCGCTGCAGCTTCCCGAGACGGACGCACCCGCGAGATGCGCGATCTGCACCGCCGCTTCACCGACGGCGCCTGCGCAGCCGTTGATGAAAACGGACGCGCCCGGGCGCAATGTCGCCTTGTCCATGAGCCCGTTCCAGGCGGTTATCCCCGGCGTTCCCAGGCAGGCCGCATCCTTGAACGATACGTTGTCCGGCTTCTTCGCCAGGAATGTCTCCTTGGTCACCACGGCCTCGCCGAGCGCGCCGCTTTCCTTGAACCGGGCCAGGCCGAAGACCGCGTCGCCCGCCTTGAACCTCGATACGCCCGGTCCGACAGACAGGACCGTTCCCGAGAAATCCATGCCCATCGCCCGGGGGAAGTGGCGGCCGGTGACGAGCTTCATCTGCCCCGCCCGCAGCTTCCAGTCGATCGGGTTGATCGCGGCGAAATGGACCTTGACCGCCACCTCGCCGGTACCCGGTGCGGACAACTCGAACACGTCGAGGTGCATCAGTTCCGGGCCGCCGTACTGGTTGTACTGAATTCGCTTCATGAAGGTCGACAATGGGGCCAATGGGCCGAGATCGCCCACGTTACCGACCCCATGGTGACAGTTCTTGGCACCATTCCGGCGGCTCAGGCATTCCAAGAGCTATCGGCCCGGCTGTCGAATTTCGGACCCTTCGTTCGACGTATGAGTAAGGCGGACAACAGGTCCGACTGAAAGCCACTCAAGGAGAAGACAATGCCGCAGTACCTGGTTGCTGGTTACCTCCCCGACGATTTCGACCCGTCCCAGATGGATGAATCCGTCGGCCGCGAAATCCACGCGTTGAACAAGGAAATGATCGACGCCGGCGTCAGGAAATTCGCTTGTGGCCTTGGCGGTGCAAAATCGCTTCGGACGCAGGCCGACGGCGAAGTCTTCATCACCGACGGACCGTACCTGGAAGCCAAGGAACATATCGGCGGCTTCTGGATACTGGAATGCGCCGACATGGACGAGGCGCTGGCGTGGGCGCGCAGGGGCGCCAGCGCGACGCGCGGTCAGGTAGAGGTTCGGGAGATCTTCTTCAGCCCCGCTCCGGAATAGTCTTCAGTAGTCGTAACTCACCCCGAGCCGCACATAACGTGGCACCTGGCGAACCACCGCCTGCCCGTACTGCGGGTCGGGCACGCCAGGATCGGTCTGCGAATACGGATACCGGTTCAACGGGCGTTGCTCATTGAACACGTTGAAGACGCTGGCGGTGAAGGACAGCTTGCCGTCGGCGAAGGCCGGGCGATACGTCGTGCCCAGGTCGAGCTGGCGGACCCAGGGTAGCCTTCCCTGCTTGCCAGGCGGTGATGCGACGCCATCGCAGTAGTGGTACGAGCCGCCGTACTTGCCGGGGTCCGAGAAGTCGGGGCCGTAATAGCCGAGGCAGATCTTCGGCGAGCCGGAAGTCAGGCTGAGGTTGGCCGAGACCAGCCATTCCGGCGTCAGCTGGTAGTAGCCGAACAGCTTCAGCTGATGGGTGTGGTCGTTGTTGGTCGGACCATTGGTGTTCTCCATGATGTAACTGTTGTCCCAATCCTCGCTGGTGGAGGCAGCGGTCTGCTGGAGGTCCGAGCGCAATTGGCCTTCCGTGTTGCCGTAGCTGCGCGAGAATACGTAGTCGACCTTGCCGTACCAGCGGCCGTCGAACGGGTGCTCCATGAATCCTTCCAGCGAGTAGTAGCGGCGCTTCAGGCTTTGAAAGCCCAACTCGCTGTTGCTCAGCGGCACGGCGACCAGGTTGCCGGAGGTATCGATCACGTTGAACGTGTTCGCTCGGCCCGGGTTGAACAGATAGCAACTATTGGTCGTGGTCACGTCGTAACCGAGCGTCGCCGCCTTGGCGATGATCCGGTCGGTGTCGCAGTAGTCGTCGATCGCGCTGCGCAAGATACGCTGGGTGGCCTTCGCCCCATAGACCCAATCCTGGCCCAGCGTCTTGGTGAAGCCGAGGATGAACTCGTCCTGGTATTCCGACTTGAGGTTGCTTGCCGTGACCGTTCGCGGATCGGGCAGTACACCGTAATAGTTGTTCGACGAGACCGGCTGCGAGAAGGCGGTGAGACCTGTGGGCAGGCCTTGCGCGTCGATGCCGCCATAGGTGAAGTACTGCGACGTGCTGAGCGACGCACCGGCGGCGTTGAGGCCGGGATTGAGCGGCAACCCGAGATAGTAGCGCCCGGCGTTGCCGTAGACCTTGAAGCTGGCGTCGCCGTTCACGTCCCAGCTGAAACCGAGGCGCGGCGCCCACTGCGGCCGGTGCTGCGTGACATAGGCATCGCCGTCGCGGTTGTAGTTCTCGAACTGGTCGTTGCGCAGGCCCAGCGAAAGCAGCCAACGATCGCCGACCTGCCATTTGTCTTCGATGTATTGGGCTTTCTGGCTCGCGCGCACGCTGGCCAGCGAACTGACCACGTGCCGGACCACGTAATAGCCCTGCTCACCGTTGACGATGCCGCCAGTGGCGGGCACACCAAGCCCGGTGGAAATCGGCGTATTCGGGTCGGCCTTGCCGTAGGTCCAGTAATAGCCGTCGCCCGAGGCCTGTGAGCCCTGGTCGAGCGCGCGGGTGACCTGGTTGTCGATGCCCGCACTGATCGTGTGGTCGCCGAGCACGTAGGTCACGTCGAGGCGCGTGTTGGTGCTGCGGGTGCTACGGCCGGGGTTGGTCAGCGTCTGCACCGTCTGGTTGTTACCCAATGGCGAACCACCGTTGAGTGCGGGATTCTGGTTGGTCAGCCCGTTCACGTAGGTGAGGTCGCCATTGTACGAGCCCGGCTGGTCGTACTGGTCCAGCTTCATCTTGCCGTACAGCGCCGATACGGTGAGGTTGTCCGTGATGTAACCGGTGTACTTGGCCGACCACACGTCGCCGCCCGTCTTGGTGTCGTCAGCCGAGCCGATTCGTTCGCCGCGACGTAGCGTGCTGTAGTCGTAATCGTAGATCGTGCCTTGTGTCTCGCGTTTGCTGGAGGCGCTGGTCACTTCGAGGATATGGTTGTCCGCGATGTTCCAGTCCAGCTTGCCGTACCAGCGCGGTGAGCCGTACCGGTACTGCACGTCCGGACTCGTGCTGTCCACGTTGTTGTGCGTCGAACCTTCCTGCCGCTCGAACTCGCCAGCCAGGAAGAAGAACAGCTTGTCCTTGATCAGCGGGCCGCCGACGTAACTGCTCACGGTGGTCACCCAGCTGCGATCCTCGCGATTGGGCTGGTAAAGATCGCCTGCGACGGGTGAGGCGGGCAGGCCGTTGGTGTAATACGTGTTCGCCGAGCCAGCGCGCGCGAAAGCGGGCTCCCAGAGCACCTGTCCACCGAAGTGCCATTCGTTGCTGCCACGCTTGCCCACCTGGTTGATGACGCCGCCGTCGGAGCGCCCGTACTGCGCGCTGTAGCCACCCGTATAGACTTCCTGCTGGTCGACGGCGCCATAAGGCAGCGAGATACCGCCCATGCCGCGCTGCGGATCGGTCACGTTGTAGCCGTTGATGTAATAGGCGTTCTCGCTGGCCGCCGAGCCGCCAAAGCTGTTCAGTGATGACCCGGTCGGGCCCTTGAAACCGCCGCTGTTCGACACGACGCCGGGAGCGAGCCGGGCGATTTCATCCGCGTTGCGTGTGAGTGGCAGCTTGGCCAACTGGTCGGCGGTGATTACCGACCGGGAATCGACCGAGGTCACGTCGATATCGGGCAGGCGCGATGCGTTGACACTGACGCCTTCGAGATTGGCCGCGCCGGCAACGAAGGAAACATCGGTCGACGCGCCCACCCTGAGCCCCACGTCCTTGCGGCTGTCGACGTCGACACCGTTGCGCCGGAGGGTGACGGTATAGGTGCCGAGCGGAAGCTGGCTTGCGCTATAGCGCCCCTTGGCGTCGACCGTGACCTCGCGGGTCAGGCCGTTGCCACCTTGTACGACGACGGTGGCGCCTTGCGCATCGCTGACCTGGCCCGAGATGGCGCCAGTGGTCGACTGGGCGAAGGCGGCTTGCGTGCCGAGCGCGGAGAGAAGTGTCGCAGCCAGCAACTGGCGGCGGAACGATAGCCTGGAGTGCACGTTGTAGCCCCTGGATGGTCGTGGGAAAAAGCGCGGTCACCAGCGATAGGCGACGCGTGTGTACAGGTAACGTCCGCTGTAGCCGAACGGCGAGTAATCCGGATAGGGCCAAGTGCCACCGACGGCACCGTCGCTTCCAGCCTTGTACTTCTGTGGGTAGACATTGGTGAGATTGTCGACGCCCGCCGTGAAGGTCCAGCCATGGACCGCGTAGCTGGTGGACAGGTCGAGCAACCATCGCGCGGGGAAGACCTGGTCGAAGCCGGGATTGCTGATCGGGTCCTGATTGACCGTGAACTGTCCATAGCGCGTCAGCGACGCATGCACGCTCCAGTCGCGAATGCCGTAATCGGCGCCGAAGGCGATCTTGTCGCGTGGCGCACCGTTGGTGATGTACCCCTGCGCGATATGTCCGACACGCACCAGTTCCAGTCCGCTCTCGGCAAGCGTGGAGGGGTTGGGGGCCACCGAGAGAATCGACGTGTGGTTGCGGTTGTAGGCGGCCGTCAGTTGGAGCTTGCCCGCGTCCCCGAAATCGATGCGGTAACCGCTGCTGAGATCGACGCCGCGCGTGCGTGTCTTCAAGGCATTAGTGAAGTAGCTGCCGCCCTGGATGTTGGCGAAGCCCTGGCTTTGCAGGTACGCCTGCACGTCGTCGCCGACCAGGTTCTCAGATGGAACGATGCGATTGCCGATCGTGATCTGGTAGAGGTCGAGCGACAGCGTCCACGCGCCGGGCGCGTACACGGCGCCGAGGGTGTAGTTATGCGACTTCTCGGGCTTGAGCGGTTCCGCGCCGAGTGCGCGAGCGACGGGATCGCTCACCGCGAAATTGCGGATCTGCGTCGGCACACCGCCGATGACATTGGTCGACGTGGTCGTGTAGTACTGCTGCGGCAGCGATGGCGCGCGGAAACCCGTCGCCGCCGTGCCACGCAGTGCGAAGCTGTCGGTGAAGTCGTAGCGTGCCGACAATGTGCCCGAGGTGGTGTTGCCGAAGTCGCTGTAATCTTCGTGGCGGACTGCCAGCGAGCCGCTCAGCTTGTCGGTGATCTGGTTTTCCAGGCTGATGTATTCGGCGACATCGTGACGACTGTGGCGTCCCGCGTCACCCGGCGTGAATCCGGGAAATCCCTGTGACCCCGTGCCGACGTACGACGCCGGATCGCCGGCTTCGATCTCGTACTGTTGGTGCAGGTATTCGATGCCGAAAGCGAGGGTCACCGGATTGGTCAGCCAACCCACGTCGAGATCGCGGGCCACGTCGACATCGAACGCCTTCTGCGTGGCGATCAGGCGCCCGGCGTTGAAGCGCGTAGGGCTCGCCGCGCCGAGGTCGACGTTGAGCGTATGCGTCGGATCGATGCTGACCCGATCGCGCCCGTAGTTGCCGCTGATATCCCAGCGCCAACCGCTCGCGGTGGTACCGCGCACGCCGGCGACCACGGCGCTGTCGATCGAGCGCACGTCGTTGAGCGGAAGGTAGCCGTTCGGGTAGATCGACGGCACGTTACGCGCACTGTCGTAGGTGCGGAACAGGGCGGGCGACGTGCCCTCGCGGCTGCTGGTGCTGGCGAAGGCGTAGAAGTCCACGTTCGAGGCCAGCGCGTACTGGACGTTGAGCAGGGCCTGGTGGTTGCTGATGTCCGGCTCGCCGATGCGCTGCGTCCGCTGGCCGTAAACGGGCGAGGTGGGATCGCGGTAGTCGCGGCCACCGCGGTTGGTCGCGTCCGCATGGCCCTGGACCAGGCTCAGACGGGCCCAGCCCTTGTCGCCGCCAAGCGGAACACCGAGGCTGGCCTCGCCCTGCCACTGCTTGCCGTCACCCGCGCTATAGCGTCCCGCCGTGATGCTCGCTTCATTGGTCCCGGCACCGGCGGCACCCTTGAGCACGATGTTGATAACGCCTGCGATCGCGTCCGAGCCGTACTGGGCCGAGGCGCCGTCGCGCAGCACCTCGATGTGGTCGATGGCCGAGATCGGGATCGAGTTGAGATCGGCGGGTGCGGAGCCGCGGCCGAGCGCACCTTGCAAATTGAGCAGCGCACTGGTGTGCCAGCGCTTACCGTTGACCAGGACCAGTGTCTCGTCCGGCGAAAGGCCACGTAGCGCGGCTGGACGCACGATGCCCGAGCCGTCGTTACCCGGCGCGCGCGGGAAGTTGAGCGAGGGAGTGAGCCGCGACAGCACGGCGCCTAGCTGGGTATCGCCGAACGACTGCAAGTCCTGCGAGGTGACCACATCGATCGGTGACAACGAACTGCTTTGGCTGCGATTGACGGAGCGGGTGCCGGTGACGACCACCGTCTGCAGCTTGGTGGCGTCCCCGGCTTTGTCGGTGTCCTCGGCGTGGGTGACGGGGCCATACAGGCCGGTTGCGAAAAGAACGGACAGCGACAAGCGCGCGGGCAGGGCATGCCTCATGAACGGATTCCTGGATGGTGCGGGCAGCGGTACGACACGCGGCAGGGAGCCGCGCGTGGCGCAGGGGACTCAAGGGAAAGGTGTTTCTATCCGCCCGTCAGGCGGAGGGGCGCAGGCGCGCCGGCGGGATCAGGCAGGACAACAGCAACACGCACCGATCGTGGAGACGATCGGATGGCGCGTGTCGGTCGTAAGCTGCGTGATCATGGCGGTTCTACTCCGGAGGACGACCAGATGTCTGGGCGTTTAGAAGTCCGAATGGGAAATCCATGCTGGTGCAGGAACGTGCGGTTGTCAACTACCTGTGGGGAGGTGTTGCAGGACGTTAGGGGTGTCCTTTGCCTGGATCAGCGGGAAATTCGCTTCCAACCCGTTAGCGGGATATCGCCGTTGGGCCGCGGCGGAACCTTGTAACTGAGCACGTCGCCGCTCATTTCATACCCGCGCACCTGGGTCGTTCCCTCCCAGTTCGGGTACGTCGCTCCCTCGATGTGGAACGTGAGCGTGCGCTTCACGGGATCGGCCTCGACCGTTCCAAAGTGAGAACTCGTTCCCAGTGTGGCCGATCGGAATTCATCCGGCGTCCCTGCGTTCTTGTCGTTGGCGGCGAAGCTGGGGCGCGAGCTGTTGAAGATAAACAGCGAATAGTGACCAGTGTGATCGATCTGCAGCAGGCCCTTGGGCGAGTCGCCGTAGTCGTGCGTGCGCGTTCCATCCGGATGCTGCACGTCCGCGAAGGCGAGTGTCCAGGTGCCTTCGATGGGAGCGGCCGTATTCATGGTGCCGAGTTCCGAGGCAGTGACTGCGGGGATCGGGAGTAGGGCCAGAAGGGCGAATAGGAGCGTCGTCGAGGGTTTCATGACGGATTTCCTGCCGATGTGCGGGGCAGTCTAGTGCGCTAACATTCATTTAGAACATATATGAATGTGCGTTTCAGTCATTTAGAAATGAAATGGATAACCCATGAAGGCCCTCGACCTCGATGCCGTCAAAGCCTTTGTCCTGACCGCTGAGCTACAGAGCTTCACCCGCGCCGCGGAAGTGCTGGACAGCACGCAATCGGCGATCAGCCTGAAATTGCGCCGGCTGGAAGACCAGCTGGGCCGACGCCTGTTGGAGCGAACGCCGCGCCAGGTGAGGCTGTCCGCCGAGGGAGCCGCATTCATGGAGGCCGCTCGCGAGTTGGTCGGGGCGCATGAACGCGCCATCGCCTCATTTGAAGTGAAGCGGCGCCGGCTCGTCATCGGCGTCAGTCATCAGCTGGTGGGCAGCGAGTTGCCCGCTTTGTTGCTCTGGATGAACGAACACGATCCCCATCTGGTGATCGAACTGCGCGTAGCCGGCTCGAACGATGTGCTCAAGGCCTACGAGGACGGCGTGCTGGATGCTGCCCTGGTGCTGCAGCCGGAAGATCGCCGTCGCAACGGTGAAGTGCTGTTCGCCGAATCGTTCGCGTGGATCGCTGCTCCGCACTGGCAGCCGCGCGCTGGCCAACCGTTGCCGCTGTCGACCCAGGGCGAAACATGCAGCATTCGCGCGGCGGCGGTTCGCGCACTGGATAGTGCCGGCATCGCCTGGACAGAAGTGTTCATCGGCAAGGGCGCCGCCGTGGTAGGGGCCGCGGCGGCGATCGGCTTGGCGGTCGCGGTGTTGCCCAGGCGCGCCGCGCCGTCCGGCACCATCGATATCGGTGAAGCGCTTTCATTGCCTCCGCTGCCTACACACGAGGTCGTGCTGTATTCGGCGCTTCATGACAGCCGGTCGCGCAGCGCGTTGCATACGCTGGGGATGGCGTTCAAGAATCTGTCCAAGGCGGGTTGAACGAGGATGGAAAATCGCTCGCCGCGAGGCCCTGACCTTCCTCCGACAGCCGCTCGGGTCCAATGCGACTGTCGCCAGACAAGGAGGGATGATCAGACCATTCTCAGGGACGCCTTCGCCCCGGAACACGCGGCGCTCTCGCCTTATCAAGCTGACGTTGGATCACGTCGACCATGCTCGACAGCGCTTCGGTCCGCACCGAATGTTGAAGTCGCGCGGAACTGACCGCCTTGCTGCCTTCATGCAGGGCCAGTAATGCTATCAACTCGTGGAACGGAGAGTCCTTGGGTATCGTCAGCACGCTATCGCCGAAATTGACGGTGACCGCGCCCTCGAGCCAGGCGACACCGGGATTTCGGTAAGGACCTTCCTTGGGCCAAACCCTGGGAATCTGCGGCTTGGCTCTGGTCAGGCCGATGCGAGCTATCTGGTTCCCCGCATCAATCGAACGAACCTGGATTCGGATGCCGGCACCCAGGATGGACAATTCGGGCGGTGTTCCAAACCAACTTCCAGCCGTCATCGCGGCATTTCCGGTGTTGTCGCGCTGAAGATACGAAACGCCGCCTTCCAGTCGGTGCACGAGCACGCAGGGGTTGGGGATGGCCGCGTCCCACCGATCGTTCATCCGAAATTCGATGTAGTAATCCCCCATTTTGATGGCCAGGAATCCATTGAGATCGCGGCGGTGCAAGGGGCGAATAGATATTTCCGTGCTTGTGGAGGAGTTGTCCGGTTCATCCCAAACACGGGCGCCGTCCAGCCATCCGACATAAGCCATGTTGGCGGCATTGAGACCCGGGCCGAGCCGGAATATCGGTTGCCCTCGCTGGTCGAGTTCGGTGAACACCGGATGGGGAGCCATGAATGGAGTAACCGCCGTGCTCATGATGTCCCAGTCGTCGGAGTAGTCGTCGCCACCTTCGATTCGTGAATGATTCAATCCGTAACCGTGCCCCATCTCTTGCCCAAGAATGCACGGAGACATGGAGGAGAAGCCTGGAACGGAGCTATCCGTCCACCGACCATCATCGCAGCAGACACCATACGGAGATCCGAATAGATCCGTGTCCACATTCAGGCAAACGATCACCGAATGAAACGGCGCGAGATCCACGCCTTCTTCGGCAGCTTTCGCGCGAGCCCAGTCGATGATGGCGTTCCGACCTCCAGGGCTCGTTGAGAACCCCTTGAAATCGGACCGCGGTCTGTCAAGCGTCCACCATCCGAATACCCTGGTTCCACTCAGGTCGACATTGCCGTGCGACATGTCGCTGAAATAGTCGACCATGCCTCGTTTGCCTATGCCAGACCTTGAGAACAGTTCCTCGTATCGTGTGCGTGGGTAAGGCTCGCGGTCGTCATCGTTGAACTTGCACAAAAGAACAGCCCAGGGTGAACTGATCATGAGCTACTCCCGCAGGATGGTTGTCTGGTGATGCGCTCAGGGGCGATGCAAATGCGCGTATACGTACGAAGACTCTGCCGTGGGTGGACAGTCGTTACCATCCCTCTTTTGTTGTAGGGGCGTTCTGGCGTTCGCAAACACTGTTGCAGACTTCATTGCGCCATCCGGTCGGACTTGACGCGATTTTTACGGCTCGATGCCCCACTCGACCGAGAGAATTTACGGCGGTCAGGCCGATACTTGGCCTGTTCCCACTGCCGAGTTCTCCGATGTCGATTCTGTTGCTTGTCGCTCCGGTTCATCCCCATGGAACGGAGGCGGTCGCCGATGACGCGTTAATGGGATTGTGGGATCGCGCACAAGCGCAAGGGGAAGACCTGGTATGGCGAGCTTGCGCCGACATCGAGCAGGTGACCGATTGCCTGGCCGGCCGGGAGGCTGCCTCGGTGGACCTGGTCCTTCTGGACGTCGACGCGGACGCGATACCCGAAGGACAGGTGGCTCCGCTACGCCGCGCGCTCGACGCGTTGAGCGTGCCGTTGATCGAGATCCATGCCGACAGCCGTGCCGGCGACCTGGCGACGATCTCTCCGGCTCACCCATCCCTGGTGAGTGTCACCACGCCGGGCAACCCCGCCGCTGGTTACGAGATGGCGCTTTCGATCGGGCTTCGCTATCTGGCGCGGAATCGGCAGATGGCGGCTTAGCTAACGCCGCGGTGACCGGTTAAGCGCTCGATAGGTCTTTGCCGAAACTGCATATAACTAGCCGTGTCGCGTAGGACCTCTCCTATATCCCGCAACTTCCTGAATACGTAGCCTTGCGTGCAGCGCGCATCGGGCTTTCCACGCGCTTCAAACAGACACGGCAGGGGAGCGCGATGGACGTTCAGGGCACTCAGGGATGGAGGGCGAATTGGCCCGCCACAGGGATGGGTTTGGTCGGTGTCGCATGGCGATACGTTGTTCTGGTGCTTTTCGTCGCTGGCACGGCGATTTCCCCGGAGGCACATGGCCAGGATGCCTCACCGTCGTCAGGGCGACAGCTCGCGACACGGGCGATGACCGTCCTGGCAACTGCACCAAGCGGCATTGCTGCCACCGTTGACGTGACAGGCACCTGGCACGGCAACCTGCATGCGGCAAGTGATTCCACCGCCGCAGACTGGGCTCAGGAATTCGAACTCACACAGGACGCCGCCGGCAGTGTGACTGGCTCGCGTCGCACGACGCCGCTGTCGAATGCCAATGGCTGGTACCTGTGGTCGGTGGCCGGCAGCGTTTCGGGAAACACGCTAACCACCGCCGACGGCACAATCATCGAGCAAGGCGGCAGTGCGAATACGGGATGTAAGACATCGATGTCTCTCACCCTGTCCGAGACACCGGAAGGCACCCGACTTCAAGGTACGTGGACTTCGACCCAGGCCGGCTGTTCCAGCGGCACGGTGGACATCACACGTTATGGTGGGCAGGCAACCAAGAACCTCGGCAGCGGAGCGAGGTGCGACGGTGGCCTGGGCTCGACCAGATCCGGTAACGGGAGCGGCGGCACCGCCAGCGGTAATGCCAACGGCTCGTCTTGCGCCGAGGTCATGGGGGCAAACGTCGTGGGCGACCCGATCGATGCCTCCACGGGTAACTTCCATCTTCAAGAGGACGACTACGACGGCGGCCCCTGGCTCACCTTCAGGCGCTTCTATAACAGCAATGGCGCAACGGCGCCGGCAGCCATGGGGTTCCGCTGGCGGCACGTCTTCGATCGCTCGTTGACCATTTCGGGGGCCCCTGCGAATACCGTCATTTCACTGCGCCCCGACGGGAAGCAGGCAACCTATACGCGTAACGATGGCAGTTCATGGGTCACCGACACGCCAACGGACGTCCTCACCGACCTCCACGACGCACAGGGCGCGCCCATGGGGTACGCCCTGTTTGTCGGCGGAACACGACAGACCGAAAACTACGATCTGGCCGGCCGCCTGATTTCCGTGGTTGGGCAGGATGGTCAGGGAATCACGCTGAGTTATACGACCACGCCTTCGCCGGCAATCGGATTGCTTTCGACGGTAACCGACTCAAAGGGCCGTCAACTCATCTTCACCTACGACAGTTCCGCCCGGCTCAGCGTGGTGAAGCTACCCGACGGCAAGCAGCTTTCCTACAGCTATGGCTATTCATCGTCGAACCTTAGCCAGGTCGTCTACGCCAACGATGAAACACGGAAGTATGCTTACAACGAGAGCGGTTTTGTTGGTACGACACCTCTGCCGAACGCCCTGACAGGTATCACAGACGAGCGCGGCGTACGCTACGAGAGCATCACCTACGACAACCTCGGCCGAGCGACCTCGTCGGCGTTCAACGGTAACATCGGGACCACACGAATCACTTATCAGGCCGATGGCACCTCGGCGGTCACCTATCCGCTGGGCAATACCGTTCGCATCGCGCCGGTTTCTATCGACGGCCTGATGAGGGTGGGTTCGCTCGACGGTCCTTGCACCCCCGACTGCGGTCAGCCATGGCAGTCCCGCACGTACGATGCACGTGGCTTCCCAGCGAGCATGGTGGACTTCAACGGTGTCTCGACGCTGACCACATACGACGCCTTTGGGTTACTGGAGTCGACCAGGGAAGCGGTGGGCCTGCCCGAAGAACGGCGCACGGAGACCTCATGGGACACGAGTCTTCGCTTGCCACTGGTGACGCGCGTGCTCGACGGTGCCGGAACAGCGCTCATGGCCACGAGCCAGGTCTACGGCGCGACAGGATTGTTGCTCGCGCGTTGCCAAGCGGATCTCGCGGAACCCGATGCATCGACCTATGTCTGCTCGCCGGCGGGGGATGTCCCCGCCGGCGTACGTCGCTGGACCTACACCTACTGTGCTGCGGTCGACACCACACAGTGCCCGTTAGCCGGTCTTCTGCTGAGTATCACCGGTCCGCGCAAGGACGTCGCGCAGACCACCACGTACCAGTACTACATGGACGACACCGCTCAGTGGCGACATGGCGATCTAAAATCCATCACCGACGCATTGGGCCACGTCACCAGCATTGCGAGGTACGACGGCGCCGGTCGCCCGACGCGCACCGTCGATGTTAATGGTGTCATCACCGATCTCACGTACACATCGCGCGGCTGGTTACAAACGCGGACCGTACGGGCGAATGCCGATGGATCGAGTGCATCGGGCGATATCCTGACGAAGATTGCTTACACAACGTACGGCAATGTCGAGACCATCACCGATCCCAGCGGTGTCGTCACGAATTTCATCTATGACAACGCCCACCGCCTGACGGACATCAAGGACACCGGGGGAAACCGTATTCACTATGTTCTCGATGCGGCAGGCAACCGTGTGCAGGAGCAGGTTCTCAATTCTTCCGGCGTTGTGGTCAAAGGTATAACGCGGACATACAACGCCCTGGGACGGCTTACCAGTCTCGTCGACGGCTTGAACCACGTCATCATGGATGCCAGCGCCCCCGCCGCATACGACGGCACTGGCCATCTCGTGCAAAGCCTCGACGGCCTGGGCGTGCAGACGAAGGCGACGTACGATGGCCTGGACCGACTAGTCGTGGCGATTCAAGATGCCGGCGGGAAGGCGGTTGCCACTCAAAACACACAGACGGTGACGCAATACGATGCGCTTGACCACATCGAGGGCATTAGCGACCCCGAAGGCTTGGCGACAACGTACGTTCGTAACGCTTTCGGCGACGTCGTGAACCAGGTGAGTCCGGATACCGGTCAATCGTCGGCTCAATTCGATGCGGCTGGAAACGTAGCGACCACCACGGATGCCCGTGGCACGACAATCAGCTACACCTATGATGCGCTGAACCGCCGTACTTCGGCGACTTACCCGACGGCCGCCGACAACGTGTCATGGCGTTACGACGAGCCGGACAGCACGACTGGATGCGTGGGCTCGTTCCCAATCGGCCGGCTTACCCGCATCGTGGAAGCGGGCGTGACGACTACCTATTGCTATGACCAGCGTGGAAACGTTACCCGGAAGATCCAGACACTCGCCATACAGACCGACACCACGAGCTACACCTATACCCGTGCGGACAGGCTGGACACCATGACGTATCCGAATGGCGGCAAGGTGACCTATTCGCGAGATTACCGGGGTCGCACGGTATCGATACTCTTCACAGCGCCCGGCGTGGGCCAAACGGTGGTCAGCAGTGTCACCTATCTGCCGTTCGGCCCCGTGGCCAGTTACCGTCTGGGAAGCGGGCAGACGGTCACGCGGACCTACGATGCGAACTACGCCGTTTCCGACGTAGCGAGCCCGGCCCTCAATCTCCACTTTGCACGCGACGTCATGGGTAATCTCGTGTCGCTCGGTGCTACGCCTGGCGCCGTTCCGGCAACGGAAACCTACACTTATGATCCGCTCTACCGCCTCACCTCCGTGAATGACGCCAGTAGCACGGCGATCGAGGCCTACACGTACAACAGGACCGGCGATCGCTTGAGCAAGACGGCGCCAGGACAAGCCACCGGCGCCTACGGTTATCAGGCAGGCACTCATTGGCTCACGAGCATAGGGACGGATTCCCGTACCTATGATGCCAACGGAAACACGATCGGCAGCACGGCAGCCGGCGACGCGCTCGGCTATGGTTACAACGGCCGTAATCGCATGACCGTGGTCCAGCGCAACGGCGCTACGGTAGGCACGTACGTCTACAATGCGCTTGGTCAACGGATGTCCAAGACGGTAACAACACCTGCTGCTGGTACCACACGGTTCTTCTATGACGAAAACAGCCAGCTATTGGCCGAGTATGGTGCGACGAGCCGGGATATTGTCTGGCTGGACAACTTGCCTATTGCAACGGTCGACCTCGTCGGCGGAGTCGCGACCTTCGGATATATCCACGCGGATGCGTTAGGTACGCCCCGTGTAGTCAGCGATGCCAAAGGCGTGACGGTCTGGACGTTGGCATTTCAGGGAAATCCGTTTGGCGAGATGCTGCCGGTGTCCCTGACTGGTTACATGTTGAATCTTCGTTTTCCTGGTCAGTATTTTGACCTAGAGTCCGGACTTAACTACAACATCAATCGTGATTATGAATCTGTGGCGGGACGTTATGTCCAGAGTGATCCGATTGGGCTGCGTGGAGGTATATCCACCTATAGTTACGTCCACTCGTCGCCTCTAATTAAATTTGACGGGCTCGGATTGGACGACTCGCAGTGCATGTATAACAGGGCGGCATGTGGATGGCTTCCCAGTGTTCAGAAAGATGTAAATATATCAGCCGGAGTCGGCCAGGCTGGCGCTGTCGCAAATGCCGTAGAAACGACAGAGTTCGGCTTCGCTGTCGATACTTCGCCGAACATGTGCTTCTACGCAACCGTATGTGGGACCGTAGGAACCGCGGCTGGCGCGGGAGGTGCTGTTGGGGGAACTGTTTCCGTAGGAGCTGGTGCGCTCAGTGATGGTCAGAGCGATACGGCGCAGTTCGGTTTCGATACGGGAGATGGCGTTGTTGGCGGAGCTTCATTGCAGTATGACCCCTCCAGTCAACAGATTTCGGTTGCTAGGGGCTTCTTTGGAGTAGGTGGCGGTGTATGGGGGGGAGCGCTGAGGTGCACCAGTCATTACTATTGCGTGCGGGACAACCCACCGGCCTCACCGAAGCCGAAACCTGACTGTAAGTGAGAGAGCGCATGAAGAATATCGATTGGTCGGCGATTAAGAATGAGCGTCGGTTCCTGGGTTTTCGCATGGGGATGACAGGTGTAGCCGTCGGTGCAATTGCTTTCCTCATTGCACTGTGTGGATTCATGTGGCTTGGCGTGTCGGTGTTCGCGGTGGGTTTCTCGATAGCGCTGACGGGCTTCGTGATTCACATGTCTTACGTGGGTCGTCGCTGATCCCGGTGTGGGTGTCAGCCTTTGGAGGCCTGCGTGAATTTGACGATGTGCAGGTGAAATATGCCGTCTTTTGATCGCTCTCGTACCACCTTGCGTATCGCTGGTGACTTACTCATGCCAGACAAAGTCAGCCAAGTACTGGGGAGTGCGCCCACTGGTTCTTGGCAGAAAGGAGATGGGATTCTTGAGTCACCGGTCGTGCCGGGGCAGATCTACTAGACTTTCCGGACTCAAGTCGTCTTCCACCTTGGCGCGTTAACAATGCTCAGAGCCTTGCTCCCCACACCCAGTCAACAGCGTTCTATCACCGGCGTCGTGATGGAGGATATCGAACGCCGTCCGTTCGGACATCCGTTATCGATTCCGGATGACTTCCAGTCATCGGTGGAGCTTCTGGTCCATGAAGCAATAAGCCACCCCGTCGACGAAGACATTTCCCGTGGGATACCGGAATCCCCCACCGTGCCGTCGGTTGGCGGCCAAGTTACGCTTATGGCGGGAGCCATGGCCGTGGGCAGCGCGCTCGCCGTAAGCCTCAGCGTGGCAATCTCAAAAAATGACTGCTTGAGTTTTCTTGTTCCCCATGCCTACGCCCTGCCGAACGAGGTTGCATCGTTGCAGGACCGTTATGGTGGGAATGTGGTTACGTTCTCCGAGAAGGTTTACGTGATGTTTAATCCCGGGTGCGCCGACCCTGAAATCATTCGACGCGCCTTGACACGCATGATCGGTGGCTACTCCGTGGCATGGCTCTTCGACGACGGGGGAGGGCTCGTCCATCCTGTACTTGCAGTAGTTCCAATCTTTGATGGCGATGGCTTTGCATTGATGGCACGGTCGCGAACGTCCATCAGAACGTTCCTTCCCGACATTCCGATTCCCTTGTTGCACTGACGGGACAAGAATCTTCATTGAACGATTTCTTGAACGGAGTGGCGGCGATATATGGCTAGGCAATCTACTCGTGGTCTTGGCGAACCTCGGCTTGGACCCCTCTTTCGACGTTTAAACGGCTGACGCGCAGTCAGCCCCGGATTAAGCTCGTCGCTGAGCGTTGTCTGAGGAAAATGTGTTGGAGACAGCCCATGAAGCGATACAAAATGAACAAGTGGGGTCAGCTACCGCTCGTTCCGAAACCAGAAGAAGGCAGCGGACCTTGGAGCGTTCGGTCAGTTTTTCTGATTCTGATTCCAGTCGTGATGCTAGTCGTTTTTCTCTATAGCGTTTTCCACCTAACGAATAGCAACTAAGTGTTGCCGTCGACTACAGGAGGTACGGAGGTGATACAGTTTTCCGCGCAACAAGACAACGAGTGAAATCCATTACTGGCGATGCTCACTTTGATTTCTGGATCGCGGGTAAATGGTGATGGATAGCTTTTCAGAAAGGTGCATTGATGCTCTCAACAAAGAGATCGCTTCGCGTCGCTTGAAGACTATAAAGTTTGAGTTGGTGCACGGAAAACATGAAGCCTACGAGTACGCCAAGATCGTTCAGCGAGAGTTGTTAGTCGAGCTCTACGTATACGCAGACGAAGCTGGTTGCAAGTTGAATGACCGCGATTGGACGATATTTGAAAAGTGGGATTTCTCGGACGATAAAGACCTGATCCGCGACTTTGTCGCCTACGTGATAAAGGTTCTGACTATTGGTCCTGGCATCAAAGATGAGCATCACGGATGGATTGGCTCTTTGATGAAGCCGCAAACAGATTAGATGATGGCGTTTATGCAGGAAGTGTCGCAGTTGCATGGTCGCGTAAACGGAAATCGCTTTGCATATGTGTCGTGCTCAATGTGAGTGCTGATGAATGTGCGTGGGCCACAAGGAACTGATCACCATGCGCCATTCGCCTGAGCTAAGGTTTGCCGCGAAGCTCTTGTTCCAGTTTCGGTATGAAGATGACGCGCCTGGCGGATTCCGAAACGTCGAGGAACGCATCGTCCTGTTTCTCGGGCGAGACGCCGCAACGGTCTATGCCGCGGCACAGCGCAGAGGAAAGCGTGCTAGCTACAGTTATCTCAACGATGGCGGAGGACGTGTTTACTTTGAGTTCGTGGGAATTACAGACCTCATGAATCTCGGTCCAGAAACGGAGGACGACGAGGTCTGGTATGACATACGACGCATGAAAGACCCGATGCAGCGGCGGCGAGATTTGATTCCTGACAAGCAATCCCTTGATGCCTTCAAACTTGAGCGTGCCTCGAAAATTCGGTGAAGCTCCGTGCGGGACGACTACGAAGACCGAAACTCGCGCACTTAAGACAGAATGTAAATGAGATAGCGCATGAAGAATATCGATTGATCGGCGATCAGGAATGAGCGTCGATTCCTGGGTTTTCGCATGGGGATGTGCAGGTGAAATATGCCGTCTTTTGAGCGCTCTCGTGCCGCCTTGAGTATCGCTGGTGACCTACTCGTGCCAGACAAGTAAGCCAAGTACTGGGGGAGCGCGCCCACTGGTTCTTGGCAGAAAGGAGATGAGATTCTTGGTCGGTCTGGCCATGTGCGGGTCGCCAGAACGGGCATGTGGTGGTCCAACGCCACGAGTATGTGACAGCTCGATGAGCTACGCCTTCGACAAAGGAGTTCTATTGAGCCAGGGACAACAAGACCGATCCGAAAGCAGTGTGCAAGTGAGGTTGACGGTGAAAAAGATCGATTGGACGAGTATCTTGCATGAGCCTCAGTACATCGGCTTTCGTATCACCATGATTGGAGTGGCCGTTGGGTTCACCGCGTTTGCTATTGCGATCTGTGGACTCATGGAACTGGGCATTTGGGTGTTCGTCGTTGGACTTTCGACGGCGCTCACCGGCATTGCGGTCAATTTCTCTCACATAAATCGCCGGAGATAAGTTTCGACTGGATAGCCGGGCCTTGCTATCTATCCCTACATGGCCAACGGACCCCGCAACTACGGGGATTGGATGGTCGACCGGCGTTGAGATTGTAGGCCACCAGACGTGAATGACCTTATCGTTAGTTTTAGAAGAATGCCTTGGCCTTTAAGGGTATTCACATTACTTTCGTTGATGTCCGTACTGCTTGTAGCGGCGACGGTCGTTCCAGGCGGTGCCGTTGTCGGTCAGAAGAAGGTTGGAGCAGGGGACTGGTGGATCAACGGCAGCGGACTGGTATTCGCTGTAGCTGTATCCTTTTTCTTCAGCGCGGGAATCTTGCTACTTAAAGCTCGGCGGCTTGGGCGACTGGTCTACATATCCGGTGTCGCGGGATTCTACGTTGCAGGCTATGTTATCGAGCGGATCAACGGCGTGAGCTACTCTCGCGACGACTATTTCTATGATCTTCTCTTTGCGGCTTTGCAAATTGCAGCCTTGAGCGCTTACTTCTTCCTGAGCCGGCGGGTGAAGAACTTCTTGGCTACGAGCTAGCATTGGACATTAACGACTTGGCAGACTGATAAATGGGCGCCGCTGGTCCGACGCCACGACTACGTGACATCGGTTCCGGGTCCACATGTCATGCCGATGGCTTGCTTCGACAGGCAGGATCACATCGACCATCGATCACGACCCATCAGTCGAACTTGACCAGGTCCTTGAAGATCAGTTGACCCCAGCTATTTCCACGCGCCTGGACCAGCAGTCCACCTTCCGAAAGGCCGCCAAGTTTGATCGGCGAGAAACCGAGATGTTCCGCCAGTACAGCAATCTCCGTTGCCGCGCCGTCGTCGTCGCTCGCCAGGAACACGACCCTCCTGCCGCCATGTACGGCCGGGTCTTGGGCAAGGACGGCAGCGCCCAAATGGTTGAAACCCTTGACTAGTCTTCCACCAGTGAAGGCCTGTGCGACGAACCTGGAAGAAGGTTGTCCTCCGAGTTCTTCCGGAGGCACGCCGTAGGCATTGGTCACATCGACGATGGTCTTCCCCTGCCAGCTGGGCAGCGCCTTCGCGACATCCTGGTGCGCCTCGAAACGGACGGCCAAAAAGACGATGTCCGCCTTGACCGCTTCCGCCAGCGTTTTAGGGGTGATCGTGAATCCGATCGCGGCCGCGTCGGCTGCGAAGCTTTTGGGATCGCGCGTGGTGGCAACGGATACGTCGATGCCGTTACGTGCAAACGCTTTGGCAAGGGCGTGGCCGATCTTGCCGAAGCCGATAATTGCGTAGCTCATATGGTTTCCTTGGGTTTAGCACGCCCGGCGGGCTCCGGATGTCGAGCGGAGCGACCGGCCGGGCGTGGTGCGTCAGACTTGCGCCAGGCCGCCGTCAACGGCGACTTCGCTGGCGGTCATGAAGCTGCTGTCCGACGATGCTAGAAAGGCGGCCACCGCTCCGATCTCCGCCGGATCGGCCATGCGCTGGAGCGGAGTCATCGAGGCGAAGACCTTCTGGCCTTCCTCGCCCAGCGCTTCCTTCGCGAGTTCGGTCGCCGTCGCCCCGGGCGACAGCACGTTGACCCGGATGCCGGTGCCTTTCAGGTCTTCCGCCCAGGTCCGCGCGAGGTTGCGCACCGCCGCCTTGCTTGCGCTGTAGGCGCTCATGCCCGGGGCGCCGGTGGTGCCGGCACTCGATCCGGTCAGGATGATCGAACCACCCTCGCCCATCAGCGGCAGCGCTTTCTGGACGGTGAAGATCGTGCCCTTCACATTGGTGTCGAAGGCTTCGTCGATGTGCTCGGCGGTGATCTTGCCGAGCGGAAGCTGGCTTCCCGCGCCGGCATTGGCGAGGACAATGTCGAGGGTGCCGCGCTCGACCTTCACCGTCGCGTAGAGGCGATCGAGGTCGGCCGGATCGGATACCGAGCCCTTCACCGCGCGGGCATTGGGTCCGAGATCGGCCACGGCGGCGTCGAGCGCGTCCTGCCGGCGGCCGAAGATGAAGACGAACGCGCCTTCCTCGATGAAGCGCTTTGCCGCGGCGAGGCCGATGCCAGTCGCGCCGCCGGTGATCACGGCGGTCTTTCCTTTCAGTCGGGTCATGAGTTGCATCCTTCATTGGGTTTCTAGGAAGCAGGGAATTGCTTGCTTGAGACCAAAGATGCAGGCCTGATAACCTAACGACAAGTATGCACTTTTTGGTAAGTATCAAAATGACGACGCCCCCGGAAATCTGCGACACCGGCTGCGGGCTCAACGCCACGCTCCGCATCCTGTCGGGTAAGTGGAAACCGCTGGCCCTGTTTTTCCTGCGCGACGGCCCGAAGCGCTACGGTGAGCTCAAGCGCCTGATCCAAGGCGTCAGCGACAAGGTGCTGATCCAGCAGTTGAAGGATCTGGAGGCCGACCAGGTGCTGGTGCGGACCGACTACAAGGAAGTGCCACCGCGGGTGGACTACGCACTGACCCCGCTCGGTCGCAGCCTGGCCGAGGCGATCGTTCCGCTGTGCACCTGGGGAACCGAGAACGCGACGGAAATGGCGGGCATCTTCGCCAAGCGCGATGCAGCGCTGCTTGCAACGACGCGGCTCGGCAAGGTGAGATGACTACCGGCACATGGATCGGGTCAGGGCGGTTGATACGGTCTTGGCACTTCAAAGGAGTGACGTGATGCGCAACCTGCTTGGCGTAGCCATGATCGGCTTTCTAGTTGCCTCACCGACACTCGCCGCGCCGTCCACTTCCGCGCAAAAAATTTCGCTTGAGGCGCTGCTGAAACGCAGCGAGACGTCGCATAGCGACGCCATGGTCATCTGGCAGGATGGACGCGAGATCGGGCATTACTACAAGAATGGCAAGGCACCAGGCCCCATCGATTTGATGTCGGTGACCAAGTCGGTCGTGGCGCTAGGTGTAGCGCAGTTGGTGGCCGAAGGAAAAATCAAGTCATTCGATCAGGCGGTGGCGGATTTCTATCCGGAATGGCGTCAGGGTCGAAAGAAGAACATCACCATTCGCATGCTGATGAACCATACGTCCGGCATGCAGAATGTCATGAACACGACCGTTGAAATCTACCCAGCGCCCGACGCCATCCAGCTCGCGCTCGCGGCGGAGATCGTTGGCAACCCAGGCACTGATCCCAGCTATAACAATAAGGCCGTGAACCTGCTTGCCGGCATCATCGAGAAAGCATCCGGCAAGCCGATGGACGTCTTCTTCCGAGACGGCTTGTTCAAATCCATGGATATCAAGCCCGGTCCTTGGGAGAAAGACAAGACGGGGCATCCTTATGGCATGGCTGGACTGTCGCTCACCGCGGCTGACCTCGGCAAGATCGGCCAGCTGATGCTGGACAAGGGCCAGTGGCATGGAAAGCGACTGCTGCCCGTGAACGTGGTGGACGCTTTGGCTCAACCGCAGGCCGATGCCACCATGGGACTACTCTGGTGGCTCGATCCTGCCTATCGTCACTTCGATTACGATCCCGCCGCGCCCGATGTGTTGCGCAAGAGGGGCGTGCCTGAAGCCACCATTCTCGCGCTGCAGGAGGGCCTGCGCGGCTCGCACTTCGATGACGTCGAAGCGATGCAGGAAGGTATCGCGAAAGCGCTTGGTCCCGACCACAAGGACGCATTGCGCGATGAGCTCATCAGTCGCGGTATCGGTCCCTACAGGCTGTTCAAGGTGACGACGGGGCCAGCGGTTTCCATTTCAGGAAATGGTGACGGTGGGCAATATGTCGTGGTAGTGCCTTCGGCGAAGATCGTCGCTGTGCGACAGATCGACGCCGAGGGCTCCCAAGAACAAGAGGGTGAGGGCTTTGAGGATTTCGTGCAGCGGGTGCTCGACGTCGCGGGACCATCGGCCAAGGCGATGGCGCACTGATGCCGTCGCGTGGTACGTCTCACCGAGCATCGAGCAACGCGGACAATCGGTCAGGCGTGCCTTCGATGCGCTCGAGGTGGGGATAGCGCGGCCCACCTTGATAATCGATATCGACGACGCGTTTGTGACCGCCGATGTCGGCACGGATGCGCAGTGGTTTTGATGAAGCCGGCTTGACTGCCGCCGACAGGAGGCGAGTCGAAAAGGGTTGCCCGCCTACCTCGAGCACTTTGACGCCTGGGGATAGACCTGCTTTAAATGCCGGGCCTTCCCATTGAACCGACTGAATCGTTCCATCCGGCTCGATCCGTAGACCGATCGAATAATCGAAACTGACGCCGCCGGATTCTTCCTCGTCCTGACGAAACGTTTCCGTGGGCGTGTCGTTATAAACAAGCTTCCAGCCCGCACGGGCCAAGCCGGCGATCGCTTCGTCCGCGCTGTGGGTATGAAGATGCCGATCGAGGAATGTCGCCCAATCGTCCGGCGCTACCTTGTCCAGCGCATCGCAGACGTCCCGATAGGTGTAGGTTCGCGTCAATGGCGTGCTGTCCTTGACGAAGAAGATGCGCGCGAAGTCATCGATGCCTCGTTCTTCATGGCTCAGTTGGCGCAAGCGTGCATCCACGTCCAGCCATAGCAATACGCCTTCGGCGTAATAGTCCTCACGGCGTTGCCAGTCGGGCGACGCGATATGGTGCTTTGCCATGAAGACCGCGTCATTCGTGCTGTCTTGCAGGTCTTTCCAGCGTCGGCCGGTGCGGTTGGCGACAATGGCTGCGTCCATGGCGAGCTTGTCCAGGGTCTGCCGTCGATCACGCAAGCCGGCGCGCGCAGCCAGCACGCGTCCCCAGAATTCGCTTTGTCCTTCATACACCCACAGCAGCGACCCACCGACCGGTTGATTGAAGGTGGGCGACCACAAGTCAGCCGGTTGACGCCACCGGCCGTTCCACGCATGGACGAACTCGTGCGCGATCAGGTCGAGGTTATTCAGTTGTTCCGCCGCATGGGTGAAGTATGCGGCGGGGAGATTGTTTTCTCCTTCTTCGAGATGTTCGATGCCACCGCCACCGCCGTCGGGTGACAAGACATCGCTCAGGGTGACGATGGAGTCGTAGTGGCGATACGGCGCAGCGCCGAAAGTCTTGAGGCCCTGATCGACGAGCGCTCTGATGCGGTCCACTTCAGGTCGAGTGACAGCAAGGGCTTCTTTTGCATCCGCCAGAAGATCCAGCGCCACCGGTTCGGCCGCGCCCCCGCCCACCATGATCCGGCGCGTGTATCGCCCGGCATAGACGGGGGCGTCGACCAACTGCTCCAGCGTTGCGGGTTGAAAGCCAAGCGCTCTGTCATCGATGGCATGGAAAGACAATGCCGTGAAAGACGTCAACTCAGGAGGCAGTGCGAGTGTCGCGATCACGGGGATGTCCCGCACGTACCATCCTGCGGGATAAAGCAACACGCGCTGCCAGGGAACAATCACCATGTCCGGCCGCAACAGGTGGGCTTGGGCCGGCGCAAGGAATTGGAAGTCCAGGGTGATCGAGCTCGAACCCTTGGGCACGTCGATGTGGAAGGCGTGCATATTCACGGGATCGCGCCGCCAATCTATCGCCTTGCCATCGACGGATATCGCCAAGCCTGCCAACTCCGCAACGGTGGCCGTGGGCGCATGACTGGCCGTTTCCCATTCGGGGTAGAGCAGGACGGTATCCCCTGGTGCCTGGACGGGAATCGTTTCGTGAACGGAGAAGACCTGGTGATCGGTATCGGTGGCGTTGACGGCCAATTCGATCACTCCGTGGAACGATCTATCCGATGGGGTAGGCAGCGCTGGCGGCATCGGTGCGGCGGTTGGCCCCGATCCGACCTGCGCGGCCGCGATTTCCGCTGTCAAGGTAGACAGCGCGAGGGCCATTAAGCCAACGCACAAAGGAAGCCGCCCCGCTTGCTTGAGAAAGCGACGAGCTTGGACAGTATCTGAGCGAAGAATCTTCATAGCCGCTTATGCATCAGTTTTTATCGCCAATCTGACGAATGCCACCGGTATTTGCCAACCGCATCTCCAGACCCCATCCCCAATGCTGCTGGCCGCCGGCGAAGTTGTCGTCCATAGCGACAACAATCTCATTTTCACCTTTCTTCAGCGCCAGGTCGAACGATCCATTGGTAAGGGACAGGCGTCCGCCCGGCTCCTTGCTCACACCCTCGATGCCATAAAGATTCTTGCTTTGGAGCGCGGGCCTTCCGTTCACGAAGACCCAGACTTCTCTCGTCCACCCGATATCCACATGTCTTACCAAGTCGTGGTGGCGTTGATCGTGGTCTTAAGCCAGATGCCGGCATGTCGAAACGGCACATCGCCATTCGCTTGCCATCGCTCCGGCGTCATGGGGACGTCGGTCTGTTCGAATGCGAGAACGGGCTGGGAGAGTCCGGCAATGGAGGCAAAGAACAGCGATCTTCGTGGCCAATCCAGCACCTTTGTCCATTTTGTGCACTTGGATGATGTCGACATGTGTTCTTCCATTCGCCGTATCGGCCGTTTATCGCCGCTCTACTGAAATGATCCGACGTGGATCAACGGTCTCGCTGGATGATCGGGTTCTCGATCGGCGTACGCCAGCTTGTCCAGCCGACCACGAGTGACAATGTCGCCACGACGAGTGGCGGCACGGCGTGGCCATATTCGCCGTGGATAATGACGGTCGCGAGGGCGGCAAGCATGACGGTGCAGCCGAGAGCCGAACCCAAGAGGCGACTCGGCGCCCGGACGAGCAGGATGGCAGCACTGAGTTCCAGCAACCCGGTCACGAAATGGAACCAGCGCGGGTAGCCCCATTTCAGGTATTCCTCGTAGATGGGCGTGGGGGCCAGGAGGTTGCTGAGTGAGCCCACGACGAAGAATGCGGCAAGAACGAAGGGTAAGACGTTGCGCCAGGAGATCTTGGACATTTACCTATGCCTATGAAAGTCGCATCGATGCCGTGTCTGGCGCGCTAGGCTGCGGTGGCTTTCCGGGCCGCCGCAAAGACATCGCGAGCCGACGTCGCGCCCGGGACGTGCTCCGTACCCTCGACCCCGAGATCCGTCCCTCCGGCGTTGACGAAGTCATACATGATTTCGGCCAGGCCAGACTGCCCCTTCGGAATGCCGAACTGCTCGAACGTATCTGGCCAACCGGCGCGCGGTACGGAAACGGCCTTGACGTCGAGCTTCATAACATCACCCAATTGCGCCGCGACCTCATCCGCGCTCACCATCGAGCCGAGTTCAATGGTCCGATGCCCCGACCAGGCCGGTCCGCTCAGAAGCGTCGCGATCTCGGCGCCGATATCGTTGGTCGCGACCATGGCCGATTTCCTGTTTGTCGGATGGTGGAAGACGGGCAGCGTGCCGCCCTGGGCGACGTGCAAGCCGTATAAGAAGTTTTCGAAGAACTCGCCGGCCCGGACATAGGCGATCGGCAATGTCAGATCGCTAAAGCCCCGCTCCAGAAGCGATAGAGCCGTGATGAGCCCCATCCCGCTGGTTCTGTTCGCGCCCATCGATGAAAGCGCGACAACCCGCGGCACCGGCGCCCTGGTGAGCGCGTCGACATAGCTCGTGATGACGGCCCTGGCTTCCTCGAAGTCCGGCGAGGGCGTCCAGATGGGAGGCAGCATGACGAACGCGCCATCGATACCTTCGAGCGCCCGCTCGATGGAGGCCGCGTCATTCCAGTTTCCCTCAACCAGCTCGACGCCTTGGTCAATCCAGTGGGCCGCCTTTGCGCGGTCGCGGACCAGCGCGCGCACTTTCTTGCCCTGAGCCAGTAAATGCCTTGCCGTGGCGCCGCCAACTTTGCCCGTAATGCCCATCACCAAAAACATGCGCGTGCTCCAGCAGTTAGTTCGATAGTTCACGGTACCTCGTGCGCTATCATTCGGATATGAGGCACATTCGGAACGGGCTGTGTAGATGAACTTAACAATCGCTCGAACCCATCTGGATGGGCTGGTCATGTTCTTGACCGTAGCGGAGCACCGGGGTTTTCGTGCCGCGGCACGGCAGCTTGGAGTCACGCCGTCCGCAGTCAGTCAGGCGATACGCGGTCTGGAGGAACGGGTTGGTGCGCCGCTCTTCTCCCGTACGACTCGAAGCGTCAGGCTGACCGAAGCGGGCGAACGCCTGCTTGCCCACGCGCGCCCGGCGGTCGACATGCTCACGGCGGGGTTGGACGCTGCCAGTGGCTTGGGTGGCGAAATTACGGGCCGACTGCGCATCAATATGCCCAGGCCGATCTTGCCGCTGCTGGTGAATCGCTTGCTGCCCGACTTTCTCGACGCTCACCCCAACGTTGAACTCGAACTGGTGGGTGAGGATCGTCCGATAGACATCGTCGAAGAAGGTTTCGATGCGGGGATACGTCTCGGAAACTTCGTCCAGATCGATATGGTCGCGGTTTGGCTGACGCCGCCGGAGCGGTTCGTCGTCGTGGGCGCCCCTGCGTTATTTCGAAAGCATGGCCGACCGGCGTCTCCGTATGATCTGCAGAACTTCCCTTGCATACTGCTCCGTCAATCCGTACGTGCCCTCGATCATTGGCAATTCGTCGTCGGCGGTGAGCGCATCACGGTGGGAGTCGAGGGGCCTCTCGTGAGCAACGACATCGAAGCATGCATTCGCTCAGCGATGAGAGGTGTCGGGCTCTTCCAATTACCGCAATCACTCGTGATGTCGCATCTTGAAAATGGGGACTTGCAGACCGTGCTCGAACCTTATTGTGAAGAGGTTCCTGGTTTTTCCCTTTACTACCCAAGCCGGCATCAGTCACTGCCGAAACTTCGCGCCTTCGTGGATTTCGCCACCCCTCGAATGCGCAGGGAGTTCAGGCCGGGCGATTATCTACCGAATCCCGCGTCGTAGATTTGCTGCAATCGCCCTGGTGAGAGCCAACAATTGTGGGAGCCGACTCTGTCGGCGATCCCGCGGCAGCGGGCCAGATCGAGGTAAGCACCCATCGCCGACAGGGTCGGATCCCATCAAGGGAGGATCTCTAACTACTATAGTTTTAGTTGACAAACGCCTGGCGTAAGCATATATCAACTAAATCTATAGTAGATAGCCGTACGAGGACCCGGGTATGAAAATCTCTCTCACCGACCGTGAGGCGGACATCATGCAGGTGCTGTGGGAACACGGCCCTTCCCTGGTAACGGAAGTTCGCGAGCGCTTGAGCGATAAGCTCGCGTACACCACGGTGCTCACTGTGTTGCGCACGTTGCAAGCGAAGGGGTACGTCGGCTACGAAGAGGAAGGGCGTGGGCATCGCTATTTCGCCAGCGTCAAGCAGCAAGCCGCGCGCAAGAACGCGCTACAACACCTGACGAACAAGCTGTTCAAAGGCTCCACGGAGCTGCTGTTCTCGCACCTGGTTTCCGACCAGAAGCTCAGCCCTGAGCAGATCAGCCGCTTGCGCAAGCTGTTGTCCGAACGGGCCGACAAGGAGAAGCCGTGATGCTTGCCTGGATGATCTATGCCGTTCTTGTCGCCATTGCGCTGAGTGGGGCAGCGCTGCTAGCCGAGAAGGCGACCAGGTATCGCCGAATTCCCACACGTTGGCCCTGGATGATTGCCATCGCGGCGTCGGCACTTCTGCCGATCGCCATGGCCACGATTTCCATGCCACGACCCGGAATCTTCAGCCCCACGGCACCCACGGCGGCTTCTGCACCCGGGCCATTGATTCTGCGCGACATGACATCGATCCCATTGGCGTCGACGGTTATCAACTGGAGTGGAACAGAGACGTACACCTCGTCAGTGCGCATCAACAGGGTTCTTGCGGATATATGGCTAGCCAGTTCGTTCACCCTGGTGCTGTTTCTTGGTTCAAGCACGGCTCTGTTCCATCGGCGTAAACGTGGCTGGGCATCAGGCACCGTATGTGGTGCACCAGTGCTCGTTTCCGAAAGCGTCGGGCCCGCAGTCGTCGGCTTGATCGGTTCACGCATCGTCGTGCCGGCCTGGGTGCTGAAGGAGCCGTTCGAACAGCAGCGATACGTCATCGCCCATGAACAATCGCACTTGAACGCGCGCGATCCGTTGCTTGTCGCCGTGGCAATGACCCTCTTGGTTTCGATGCCGTGGAATCCGTTGCTCTGGTGGCAGTTTCATCGACTTCGATGCGCGATCGAAGTCGATTGTGACGCCCGTGTCCTGGGCGGTGGCGGAGATGTAGGTGAGTATTGCGAAACATTGATCCAGGTAGGGCAAGGCCAGTCCGGGTACATCGGTGCGGTAACGGCGATGTCTGAATCGAAATCGTTTCTCGAACGGAGAATAAGGATCATGCTGTCAAAGCCAGGAAAATGGGCAGGTGCATTGGCATTTTCCCTGATCAGCGTCGCCCTCGGCATGGCTGTATTTGCGGCTCAGGTGACGCCGCCTGACGCCCCCGGGCTCTCCGCGAACCGCGAGGCTACGATAGACCCGAGACCTCTCGATGCTTACACGGGCTCCTATGCACTCAGTGACTACTCGCTGGTCACCGTGGCGCGTAAAGGGAACGGGCTGACCATCGAGCCCATTGGCCAGTTTCTGGCACAGGGCACCATCGACGTTTCCGCCCTAAGCGATACCGAGTTTTCCGTGCCGAGTATCGACGTCACGCTCGAGTTCATCAAGGGCGCCGACGGCCGGGCCAGGTCCGTAACCGTGCGCGAGCATGGACGTGTTGTCATGAAGGCTCCTCGTGTCGATCCGCCGACCGCGGAACAGATCCGCGCAGGGCTGGCGGCCAGGGTCAAGGATCAGAAACCCTTTCCCGACAGTGAAAGGGTTCTCCACCAGATATTGAGCAATGCCGACACGGGAGGAGTCGCCAAACTTGGACCCGTCGAGTCCTATCGGTTCGAAGGTGTCACGGACTACGGCTGGGATATCTACGACGTTCAATACCAGCATGGCGCGCAGCAAGTATTCATCCAGCTCGGCAAGGATGGCTCGCTCACGAATTCCGTCATCCGTCGTCAATAAGGGGTCGACATGCGGTCGATTCGAAAGCTCGTTCTTCATGGATCGATGGCTATTGCAGGAATGGTTTCCACCCCAGTCCTCGCCCAGTCGGCCCGCTGTCCCATCCCCGATGAGGCCGCGGGTGGGCCAAGCAATGCGCATACCCGCCATGTCGAGACGGAGCTGCGGCCGGCAGTCATCAAGCACGGGGATAAACCGTTCACTCTGGCCGAACGCATGCGCCAGTATGACGTGCCTGGTCTCAGCGTCGCCGTGATTCACGACGGAAAGATCGATTGGGCGCGTGGCTGGGGCGTTCGCGATACCGCGAGCTGTGCGCCCGTTACGCCGGATACCGCGTTCCAGGCGGCATCGATAAGCAAGGTCGCGACGGCCGTGCTGGCTCTGCGATTGGCCGGGAAAGGGAGGATCGGACTGAACCGTGATATCAACGATGCGCTTCACTCCTGGAAGCTGCCTGAGGACCCGAAGCTCGCACCCCATGGCGTTACCCTTGGCCAGCTGCTGAGCCACACCTCCGGCCTCGGCGTTCACGGCTTCATGGGTTATGCACCGGATACGCCACTACCCACGCTCGTCCAGATCCTGGACGGCGTATCGCCCGCCAATAATCCTGCCGTGCGTAGCGAGCTACCAGCGGGTGCACAATTCGAGTACTCCGGCGGCGGGTACTTGGTGGCGCAACTCGCTCTCTCCGACGTGAGCGGAATGCCCTTCGGGGAGCTTGCGCAACGCGAGTTGTTGGGCCCACTCCATATGACGCGAAGCGCCTTCGCTTCGCTGCCGCCACCGGCGATCCGCGCCGACATGGCGTCCGGACACGAGAATGGCGTCCCGATTCCGGGTAACTACCTCGCCTACCCGGAACTGGCTCCGGCAGGGTTATGGACGAGCGCAGGGGATCTCGCCCGGCTATTGATGGACATCCAGGCCTCCGCGGCGGGCATGCAAAATCACCGGCTCTCTCCAACCATGGCCCGGAGGATGCTGACACCGATCAAGGACAACTGGGGACTTGGGGTCGCCCTGTATACGGATAAACCCGAACGGTTCGGGCACGATGGCGTGAACAGGGGGTTTCAATCCTTCATGATCGCCTACGTCGGCAAGGGCGATGGCATCGTGGTCTTGACGAATGGAGGGCAAGGGCGGCGACTCATGGATGAGGTCGTGCGCGCCGTAGCAACGGACTATGGATGGCCCGACATCGCGGTACCGGCGACCGGAGAGAAGACGTTATCGTTCGCCGAGCTTTCCAGGGCGGCCGGACGCTTCAAGGGTGGCGGGCTCGACGTGGTCTTTGAAGCTCGACAGGACGGCTTGTATGCGAACGCCGGTGCGCCCGTTCCCGAACGTCTGCTCGCGCTTTCTCCCACGCGCTTTCGATCCGAGTCTATGGGTGTCACGGCCGAGTTCGCTTCTGATTTCTCGAGTCTGACTATTATCGAAGGTGGGCCGCCGATGAAGTTGGTGCGCTTTCAATAGACAGCCCGTGCGCATGACACCAAAGTGTGTGCGCCTTCGGAAACCAGAGTCTGTGCAGTAAAGCAGTGGCAGGTACGCACTTTGATTGCCGTTGGACGGCAAAGTCTATGCGTGCTTATATAAAACAATAAGTTATGTGAGTTGTATTTTGCGATTGCGCACCCTTTGACAACCAAAGTACGTACCGGAAAGATCATATGGTCGCCACGGCCACCTTTTGCGAGCGGTGGCACTGGAAGTGCGGTGGGGCGGAGTCAGTAATTCCAATCGCCACGGTTATATCGGGGCGTTATGTATGGGCGGTCGATGTACTTAAACAGAAAAAGTCGCATTCAAAGACATAGAAAAGTTTGTCGAGCTAAGCCATCTCAGATCTCTGTATGGCTTTGCTAGCATGGTGAGGAACATGGGAGAGACTTCCTTATTTACTGATCCGAATACACAGAAAAACTCTCGCTTGCGAACATTCGATTTAGAGCTTGACGAACATAAGGCACAGTATTGTGTGGCAAGTCATGGACATCAAACCAACTTAGGTCGCCGTGCTTGTGAGGCTCTCCTATCCTTGCCTCCCCATCAACAGATTGCGCCTCGAAGTACAGGCCGATCCACTCGTCGCCGTGCGTAAAATTGTGTTGTGTATGGCCCAGCCGAAGTGCTGATGGATCTGCCCTGAGACAAACCTCCTCAACGAGTTCCCTGGCAGCCGCGTGAGAAGCAACCTCCCCGCCATCCATTGCCCCGGCGGGGAGACTCCAATGCCCATCCATCCAACCCGTATTAGACCGAAGAATCATTAGAACCTTGTCGTCGTTTCGCACTACAGAGAAGACCGAAACTGAGGCCTTGAATCGCTCTCGCATATAACGCTCCCTTGAATTTCTTAGCAAAGACGCGGCAGCACGCGGCCTTCGAGTGATTTGATAGCTCGAAGTGACCCATCTCGTCGAACTTCGACGACGCCCGCGTCGCTTCTCTCAACGACCTCACCAATTATCGATGCATTGGCGCCATACCGAGCCTCTCTTAAGAAAGCCAGCACCTCATCCGCGATATCCGCACCGACGAAGATTGCCGCGCAACCTTCGTTCGCAAGGTGATATGGATCGACGCCGAGCATGTCGCATGCCATGGGTGTCTCGTGACGAGTCGGCACCTGAGTCTCCTGGAACCGAATCCCGAGTCCCCTCGTCTGGGCGATTTCCACAAGAGCGGTCGCCATGCCGCCGCGCGTAAGATCTCTCGCGCAGTGAATTCCGGAGCCGAACTGGCTAAGGATGGTACTCATCAAACCGTTCAGCGGTGCGCAGTCGCTAGGGACTCGATTCTCGTACCAACTATGCCGGCATTACCACCCGACCCCCGAATCCTTCCCATTGCCCCCGCCCCCCTAACTCCCTACATTGGTGCAATGCATGCACCCAACCAGGCGGAACTGCTGACCCTGCTGTCCACCGGCCTAGCCATCGTAGGCCCGGACGGCCGTGTTCAATGGCTCAACCCCGCCCTTGGCGAGGTCCTGGACGTAGGCCCGAGAACCGCCGTAGGTCAGGAGTTAACAGCCCTGATGCGCGAGCCCGGCCTCGCCTCGCAACTCACCCGCACCCTCTCCGAACGTCGCGCCTTCAACCTCCGCGGGATCACCTTCGGCGTGGCGAGGGGGCGCGAGGTCACCGCCGACCTGACCATGCAGCCGATCGACGAGGACCGGATTCTGGTAGAGGTTCACGCCCTGGCCCCCGACCTCACCCCGGGCGGTACTCCTCTCTCGGCAACCCTGCGCGGCTTCGCCCATGAGGTGAAGAACCCACTCGCAGGATTGCGCGGCGCAGCCCAACTGCTCGAACGCCGGGTGGTGGAAGAGGACCTGCGCCAACTGGCCAGCATGGTGATCGGCGAAGCCGACCGCCTGGCCGCGCTTGCCGATGGCTTGCTGCGTCATCGCGGCGCGGCGCGAATCGGGCCGGTGAACGTGCATGAGTTACTCGAACGACTCGAAGGCCTTGTCGGTGCCGAAGCGGACGCCCCGCGCCTTCGCCACGATTACGACCCCAGTTTGCCGGACAGCCTCGGCGATACCGACCGCCTGCTCCAGGTACTGCTCAACCTGACCCGCAACGCCGGGGAAGCCGGGGCGGAGACGATCACTTTGCGCACGCGCGTGGAACACGGTGCGCGCCTGGGCGAGCGGACGGTGCGCGCGGCCTTGCGTGTCGACGTGGTCGACGACGGTCGTGGTGTGCCGGACGAGTTGCGCGATTCACTCTTCCAGCCCCTCGTGTCGGGACGGCCGGACGGCACGGGGCTCGGCCTCGCGCTCTCGCGCGAAATCGCACTCGAACACGGCGGCGACCTGCGCTACACCAGCCGCCCCGGCGAGACGGTCTTCTCGCTGTACCTTCCGATGGAGCGGCCGCATGACTGAAATCTGGATCGCCGACGACGACCGTGGCGTGCGCTTCGTGCTCGCCGAAGCCTTGCGCGACGCCGGGCACACCGTGCGCGAATTCAGCGCCGGCGACGCGGTGCGTGCGGCGCTGGCCGAGGGCAAGCCGGGCCTGCTCGTGACCGACGTGCGCATGCCGGGCGAAGACGGCCTGCGCCTGCTCGAAGACCTCACCCGGCGCAACATCGGTCCGGTGATCGTGATGAGCGCCTATACCGACGTGGCGACGACGGCCGCGGCGTACCGTGCGGGCGCGGCCGACTATCTCGCCAAACCCTTCGACCTCGACCGCGCGGTCGAGGCGGTGGAGCGCACGCTCGCCATCGCGCACGAGGAAGTGATCGTGCCGGTGCCGAGCGGGAATGCGCATGCGCTGATGGGCGAAAGCCCGGCGATGCGCGAGGTGTTCCGCCTGATCGGCCGCGTGGCGGCGAGCGACCTCAACGTACTGATCACCGGCGAAACGGGCACGGGCAAGGAACTGGTGGCGCGTGCGCTGCACGAGGAAAGCGCACGGCGCGGCAAGCCCTACGTGGCCCTGAACACGGCGGCCATCCCGGCCGAACTCCTGGAGAGCGAACTGTTCGGCCATGAGGCCGGCGCCTTCACCGGGGCGACGCGCCGTCACGCCGGCCGCTTCGAGCAGGCCGATGGCGGCACCCTGTTTCTCGACGAGATCGGCGACATGCCGTTGGCGTTGCAGACGCGCTTGTTGCGCGTCCTGGCGGGTGGCGAGTTCTACCGCGTCGGCGGACGCGAGTTGATGCACGGCAACGTACGCATCATCGCCGCCACGCACCAGGACCTGGAGGCTCGCGTCGCCGCCGGTCTCTTCCGTGCGGACTTGAAGCATCGTTTAGACGTGGTGCGTATCGCCTTGCCGTCGTTGCGCCAGCGGCGCGGCGACATCCCATTGCTTGCGCGACATTTCCTCGCGCAAGCCTCGGCGGAGTTGAAGCTGTCGCCGAAGCGCTTCTCGCGCGGTGCGATGAAGCTGATCGAACAGCGCGATTACCCGGGCAACGTGCGCGAACTGGAGAACCTTTGCCGGAGGCTCGCGGTGATCGCCCCGGGTCCGGAAATCCAGGCGGGCGATCTCGGTGGCCTGCCCGCGCGCGAAACACGTAGCGCGGAGTGGACGGATGCCCTGCGCATCTGGGCGCAGGATGCGCTGGCGCAGGGCGAGGTGGACGTGCATGCGCGTGCGCGCGATGCGCTGGACAAGACCTTGCTGCAAGTGGCGCTGATCGCCAATGACGGCCACCGGCAACATGCGGCGGCGGCGCTCGGTGTCGGCCGCAATACCCTCACACGCAAACTCGGTGCTTCGCGCAAGCGCCGTCCTTCGAACGGATAACCCCATGACCCTTGAGATTCGCCGCGCCGCGCCGGACGATGCCGACGCCATCGCCCGTTGGAACATCGCCATGGCGTGGGAAACGGAGGAGAAGCGTCTCGATCCCGAGATCATCGGTCGCGGGGTGCGGGCGGTGTTCGAGGAGCCGCGCCGGGGTTTTTACCTGATCGCGGAACGGGAAGGTGTCGCCGTGGGATGCCTGCTCGTCACCTATGAGTGGAGCGACTGGCGCTGTGGCGATTTCTGGTGGGTGCAGAGCGTCTACGTGGCGCCCGAGGCGCGGCGCGCGGGGGTGTTCCGCGGCATGTACGCGCATGTGAAGGCGATGGCCGAGGGGGCGGGCGCGGTGGGGCTTCGGTTGTACGTGGAACTGGAGAACGCGCGGGCGCAGGCGACGTATGCGGGGTTGGGGATGGAGCGGTGTCATTACTTCATGTATGAGGCGGCGCTGGAGGCTTGAATCGCCGACAGGGTCGGCTCCCACCAGAGCCGCTCCGCCTGCCACGGCATGTAAGCCTTTGTGGGAGCCGCTTCAGCGGCGATGCCTCTCAATCCACCGGTACGCGCGGGTCGCCGGTGTCCACCGCCGAGATGCGTTCCTCGAAATCGCGTACCGTCATCGCCTTGCCGAACAGGAAGCCCTGCATCTGCGAGCAGCCGACCGAGTCGAGGAAGCTGGCCTGTTCCATGCTTTCCACGCCTTCGGCGAGCACGTGTTTGTTCATGCCCTTGCCCATTGTGATGATCGCGCTCACGATCGCGGCGCTGTCGTTGTCCCACGCGACGTCGCGGATGAAGGCGCGGTCGATCTTCAGCGTGTCGATCGGGAAATGCTTCAGGTAGGACAGGCTGCAATAGCCCGTGCCGAAATCGTCGAGGCTCAGCGAAACACCCAGCGACTTGATCTTGCGTAGCAGGTCGGCGATGTGGTCGCCGCCTTCCATCACCGTGCGCTCCGTCAGTTCCAGTTCGAGCAGCGTGGGATGCAGGCCGGTTTCCGTGAGGATGCCGCGCAGGGATTCGAAGAAGCGCGTGTGCTGGAACTGCAAGGCGGAGACATTCACGGATACCGACAGGGGACGATACAGGCGTGTCCATGCTTCGGCCTGTCCACAAGCCTCGCGCAGCGCCCATTCACCGATGGGGACGATCAGGCCGCAGTCTTCCGCCACCGGGATGAACTGTTCCGGCGTATAGACGTCCTCGCCGTCCACCTGCCAGCGCAACAGCGCCTCCGCGCCGACGATCGTGCCGAGGCCGACATCGACCTTGGGCTGGTAGTACAAGCTGAGTTCGTTTCGCCCCAGCGCCTTGCGCAGTTCCACCTCGATGCGCACGCGCGCGCTGTTGCGCTCGTTCATGCGCGGATTGAAGAAGCGGTAGCCATTGCGGCCTTGCATCTTCGCCTCGTACATCGCGGTGTCGGCGTTGCGCAGGAGCGACTCGGCGTCGATCGCGTCGTCCGGATACACGCTGATGCCGATGCTGAAACTGATCGTCAACGCGGAAGTGTCCACGCCGACGGCCTGGCTGCAGGCGGCCAATACCTTCTCCGCCACGGCGCTCGCGTCGGAGGGCCCTTCGATCTGCGGCAGCAGCACCACGAATTCGTCGCCGCCCAGGCGGCTCACGGTGTCGTCGGTGCGCACGGAGGCACGGATGCGTCGGGCGATCTCCTGGAGCAGGACATCGCCCGCCGCGTGCCCCATGGTGTCGTTGATCTGCTTGAAGTGGTCGACATCGACGAAGAGCAGCGCGGCGCGCTGGTGGCGCCGTGCCGCCACGGTCACCGCGAACTCCATGCGCGAGGTGAGGAGCGCGCGGTTGGGTAGCCCGGTGAGGGTGTCGTGGTGAGCGAGGTGGGCCATCTTCAACGCGAGCGCGCGGGTCTCGCTCACGTCGTGGAACACCACCACGCCACCGATCACGTTGCCGGCGTGGTCGTGGATCGGCGCGGCGGAATCCTCGATGGGGCTGTCGAAGCCGTTGCGATGAACCAGGATCGCATCGGTGGTGAGCCCGACGATGCTGTTCTTGTCCACCGCCATGATCAGCGGGTTGGGAATCGGCCGGCGGGTGAGGGGATCGCGCAGCTGGAAGATGTCGTCCATCGGCCGGCCTACGGCCTCGTGGCTGGGCCATCCGGTCATCGCCTCGGCGATGGGATTGAGCGAGGTGACGACCAGGTTCGGGTCGGTGGTGATGACAGCGTCGCCGATCGACTTCAGCGTGACCTCGGCCAGTTCGCGTTCGCGGAACAGGGCTTCCTCGAAGGCCTTGCGCTCGCTGATGTCCTGCACCTGCGAGATGAAGTACAGCGGCTCGCCATGCTCGTCACGCACGAGGGACACGCTGAGCTGCGCGTGCACGATGTGTCCATCGCAGTGCAGGTAGCGCTTCTCCATGTGGTACGACAGGCTCTCGCCCGCGAGCAGCTTCCCGACCAGCGCGAGGTCGGCGGCGAGGTCGTCGGGATGGGTGATCTCCTGGAACGGCCGCGTCATCAGCTCGTCTTCGTCGTACCCCAGCATGGCGCACAGCGCGTCGTTCACTTGCAGCCAGCGCCCATCGGGGAGCACCAGCGCCATGCCGATGGCGGCATAGCGGAAAGCCTGGAAGAACCGCCGCTCGCTTTCCTTCAGCCGCGCCTCGAGTTCGCGCCGGCTGGAGATGTCGGCAAGCAGGATAGCCACGCCCCGTACCTTGCCCAACGCGTCGATGTCGGGGGAGAACGTGGCCTGGGCGTGGCGGCTGCCATCCTCGTGGGCGATGGCGCGATCGGCCACGATCGGCGCCCCGGCGAGGGCCGCGCACAGGTCCGGCTCGATGCGTGCGTGGAGATCGGGCGAGATCAGTTCGTCGATGCGCCGGCCGACCACGTCGTCTTCCTGGATGTTCATCCAGGCGAGGTAGGCGGGGCTGGCATAGCGATAGCACCGGGATGTATCGACGTAAGCGATCATCGCCGGCGCGCGTTCCAGCAGGTACGCGGACCAGTCCGAGGGTGAAGCGTTCGCGGGAAGGGCTGAAGCGGGCATGCGGTCGCCGTCAGGACGTCGACCCACTCTAATCCGTCACCCCGGCCCGCGTATATCGAACGATTCGGGAAAACGCGGGTTTCAGTGCAGGCTTGGCGCGGGTGCCGACAGCGCGCCATCCGTGTCGAGGAGCACGCGGCCGAGGGCATGGACCTCGTGTTCCGTGGCATAGCGACCGGCCAGGGTGTCCAGCAGCGGCGCCAGCGCGTCGGGCGCCAACGGGTAGCCGTGGGCCAGGATGCGTGCCTTTCCGGCCGCCGGCTGGGCGACCGTGAGCGCGGCCATGCCCAGGCCGGGTGCCTCGTGCGCGTAGATCGCGGGTGCCGGCAGGGTGGGATCGGCCTCGGCGACCGGCTCGACCAGGTAACCGGCGGTCTGCGCGGGCTGGCCCTGGAGGTGCAGGGGCACGTGGTGCGCGGCGAGCAGCGCGGCGTACTGGCGAAGCTCGAACAGGGTGCCGGCGAACTCGTGGGCGGGGTTTTCCCGCTGGGCCCCGGCGCGGGCGAACCAGGCGGCCGGACCGGGGATGCCGACCCGGCCCTCGGCGTAATGCAGCGGAAGGCCGCGCGAGCCCAGCGCGGTCTCTTCCTTGTAGGGGGTGAGCAGGGCGGCCTCGAGCATCGTCCACAACGGGGCCAGGTTCACGTGTTCGTATTGCACGCAGGTGAGCGCCAGCAGGTCGTCGCGGCTGAGGTAGCGCGCGTGTTCGAGGCGCATGCCCAGCGTGCGCATGAGGAAGTCGGCGGTGGCGGCGCCGGCTTCGCCGCGGCCCACCAGTTCCACTTCCATGCGCGCCGTGAGTTCCGCGGCCAGGTCTTCCGGCGCCAGCAGCATCCATGGCACCAGGCGCATCGGCCCGCCTGCATAGCGGGTATCGGGCACCAGCGGCTGGGCCGGCATGTGGCCTTCATGGGTGCCGAAGGCCACCACGCCGCCCGCGGTGGTCACGCGCGGAATGCGCCGGGCCAGTTCTTCCAGCGTGGCGAACACGGGGAAACCGGGCCTGAGCAGTTCGACGCCGTCGAACAGGGCGCCGGCCAGGGCGAAGCGCGAGGCCTCCACGCCGGGCAGCAGGGTGCGCAGGTCGTCGGCCACCAGGGTCGCCAGCGTCTGCGCCTCGTCCCGGGTCAGTTCCAGCCGGGCGGGCACATCGCCCGCGGCCAGTTCCAGCGCCAGGACGGCGGGGCAGGCGATCAGCGACTCGTTCACGGCAGGTTTTTCCGAACGGCAAAGGAACGTAATTCTATCATCGGGGCACATCGGGCTTTCGCCGGGCGGGGATGCGGGTTAGCCTTGCCGATACGCGTTCGTCGGCGATCGTCGGCGTCCGCGATCCCTTCGTCTTCGCATTTCGGCTTGCCCACGGGCATCCCCATCGGTCTGGATCGTTTCTCAAAGCATGGATAAGACGCAAAAGCGTGTGGGTGTGGTCGGCGGCGTCCGCATTCCCTTCTGCCGCAACAACACCGCCTATGCCGACGTCGGCAACTTCGGGATGTCGGTCAAGGTGCTCGGGTCCCTGGTGGAGAAGTTCGGCCTGCATGGCGTGGAACTGGGCGAGGTCGCGATGGGTGCGGTCATCCGCCATTCCTCGGACTGGAACCTGGCCCGCGAAGCCGTGCTGTCGTCCGGCTTGGCGCCCACCACGCCCGGCATCACCACGGCACGCGCCTGCGGCACCTCGCTCGACAACGCCATCCTCGTCGCCAACAAGATCGCCACGGGCCAGATCGACGCGGGCATCGCCGGCGGTTCGGACACCACCAGCGACGTGCCGATCGTCTACGGCCAGAAGTTGCGCAAGCGATTGCTGGCGCTGAACCGGGCGAAGACGCTGAAGGAGAAGTTCCAGGTCGCCACGCGCGGATTCTCCCTGAAGGAACTCAAGCCATCGTTCCCGGGCGTGGCCGAGCCGCGCACGGGCAAGTCGATGGGCGACCACTGCGAGTTGATGGCCAAGGAGTGGAAGATCGGCCGCGTCGAGCAGGACGAACTGGCCCTCGCCAGCCATAAGAAGCTGGGCGCCGCGTACGAGTCGGGCTTCTTCGACGACCTGGTGGTGCCGTTCCGGGGTCTGAAGCGCGATGGCTTCCTGCGTGCCGATTCCACGCTCGAGAAGCTCGCTTCGCTCAAGCCGGCCTTCGACAGGACCAGCGGCCAGGGTACGCTCACCGCGGGCAACTCCACGGGCTTGTCCGACGGCGCGGCAGCCGTGTTGCTGGCCAGCGACGAATGGGCCGCCGCGCGCGGTTTGCCGATCCAGGCCTACCTCACGCATGCCCAGGTGTCCGCCGTGGATTTCGTCCATGGCGAAGGCCTGCTCATGGCGCCGACCGTGGCCGTGCCGCGCATGCTCAAGCAAGCCGGACTCACTCTGCAGGACTTCGACTTCTACGAGATCCACGAAGCCTTCGCCGCGCAGGTGCTCTGCACGCTGCGTGCATGGGAAAACGAGGACTATTGCCGGAACCGGCTGGGCCTCGATGCCCCGTTGGGATCGATCGACCCGGCGAAGCTCAACGTCAACGGTTCCAGTCTCGCCGCCGGCCATCCTTTTGCGGCGACCGGTGCGCGCATCGTCGCGACCCTCGCGAAGATGCTGGAGCAGAAGGGCTCGGGCCGCGGCCTGATCTCCATCTGCACGGCCGGTGGCATGGGCGTCACCGCGATCCTCGAACGTCCCTGACCCGCTTCGCGCAAGACTCATGCTCGCACTACGCACCAGTACTTCACTCAGTGCCCTGGCCCTCGTCATGGGCGTCGCCGGCACCAGCTGGCTCACGGCGCTGACCTACGAACGCGCACCCATGACACGTCGCCTGGCCGAGGTGACCCTGCCGACGGCCGCGCCCGCCCTGGTCTCGAAGACAGTGTCCCGTATCGCACCGTCGCCGGCGCTGGCGGACGCACCATCGCGTTCGCGCAATGCCGTCGCGCGGGCTCCCACGCCACGCGTCGCCCCGGTGCAAACGGCGGCGCCGACTCCCGCGACCGAGCCCCTCGTCCCCGTCTACATGCCGTCGCCGCGTTACCCGATGTCCGCCCTGCGCGCACAGCGGGAAGGCAAGGTGATCCTGAGTGTCACGGTCACGCCCGAAGGCGATGTCACCAGCGTCACCGTCGGGCGTTCCAGCGGGGATATCGAGCTGGACCGTGCGGCCGAAGACGCCGTGCGCGGCTGGCGCTTCGCCGCCGCCGACCGTCCGTCGCGCTATACCGCCGACCTGCCGGTCAACTTCGAGTTGACCCGGACGTACTGAGCGAGGGTGGCTGGCGCTTCGCCGTTCAGAGGATGCCGGCCGCGGACGAGCCGAAGGCCGTGATCATCCGCGTGTAGATCAACTTCAGCGAAACATCCACTTCCGGGAAGTCGCCCACCGGTTCGTAGCATTCGAAGAATCGCGGGTCGCTCCAGCGCATGGGGATGCAGCCGGGCTTGAGTTCGTAGCTGGTGGCGTAGCGGAACGGCCAGAGGTCGAAGAACGGCAGCCGCTCGGAGACATCGCCGATGAATTCGTTGACCGACGACAACACCGGGATCGACTTCTGCCGCGGCGCGATCACCCAGGCGTTGCCGGGCCGGGTGTCCTGCATGATCGAATCGCGCAGACGGTCGGCGAAGCGCTTGTCGTAGACGATGACGCCCGATTCGGTGTTGTAGTGGTCCGAGCGCGGGTCGAAGTTATGCGTGCCGACCATGGCGAAGGTGTCGTCGACCACGATCGACTTGGCGTGCAGGCCGAAGCGGACACCGGCCGTCAGCAGCGGCGCCGGACGGCTGCGCGCGCCGCGCCCCGACCGGCTGCCGAGGCCGAGAAAGCCCGCCGCTTCCGACGGAGGCCACCGCCGTCCGGCCGAGGCGCCTTGCGATGAACCGCGCCCACGCCCGCCCTTGCCGGTGGCCTGTGCGGCCAGCGGTGGCGTGGCCACCTCGGTCGAGCGGCCTTCCAGTTCGTCGATATCACTGTCCGCCGGGTGCGGCTTGAGTTCGTAGATCTCGAAGCCGTAGTCGGTCAGGTAGCGCTTGCGATGCTTGTAGGACATCGCATACACGGCGAAGGCATCCGTGGAGGCTAGCGAGTTCGTGGAGACCACGACGCGCGGCGGGTCCTCCTGCTGGCGTAGTCCGCTGAAGACTTTCTGCGCTGGTTTGCTCATCACCAGGTAAGGCGTCTGCAGCACGATCTCGCTCTTGGCGTTGCGCAGCAGGCTCATGATGTGCCGGGTCAGCGCACGTACCTCGCGACGCTTCGGTTCGTCGGTCTTGCCCGGCAGGTCGGAGAGATACTCCACGCGGTTCATGCGCAGGGAGGCCCGGCTGAGGTGTTCCTCGATCCAGGCGGGGTCCTCGGCATCGGCGACGATCTGCGCGACGCGGTCGGGACGTTCGTAGGTGGGAACGTTCCAGTGCCGGGGGTCGTCGGTGTCGGCCAGGAGTTCGCGATTCACGTCGCGCAAGTGGGTCAGCCGCGCGGAACGCTTGTGCGTCCAGAATTGTTCGAAGCTGGCGCCCATCGCCTTCGCGGCGGGGCCGCCGACCATGACGTCGCGGTCGATGTAGTCGAAGGTCTCGTCCCAGTCGAAGTAGCGGTCCTCGTAGTTCCGGCCACCGGTGATACCGATGAGGTCGTCGACCACCAGCAGCTTGTTGTGCATGCGCTGGTTGAACTTGTAGAAGCAGCAGAGGATGCCGGCGGCGAACTCCAGCGGTGGCGTGCGGGCGCTGTGGAAGGTCGGGTTGTAAAGGCGGATCTCCAGGCGATCGCTGGCGCGGGCCAGCGCCGCGAGCAGGCCTGGGTCGCGGAACGAGAACAGCTGGTCGGCGAGGATGCGCACATGCACGCCCCGGCGTGCCGCCTTGACCAGTTCGTCGAGGACCAGCTTGCCCGCGTCGTCCTGTTCCCAGATATAGGTCTGCACGTCGATCGACTTCCGCGCCGCGCGAATCAGGTTGATGCGCGCCGCCATGGCGCTTTCACCATCTTCCAGAAGCGTCGCCACGTGCACGGGACGCGCAGGTGTCGAGGCGGCGTTCGCCTCGATGGCGGCATCGATGAGGGGGGAGGGCGTGGCGCAATGGCCGGTATCCGCCGGGTCGCAGCTGTCTTGACGGTCGACGGTGAGGGTCACCACCGCGTCGGCTTTCTGGATGCGCGCGCGCGACAGGGAACAGCCGCTCGTGGCGAGGACGGCGGCAAGGAGCAGGATCGTGGGAAGGCGGCGCATGGCGCAGATCATAGGCGAGCCTCGACAACGCCACGTGAGCCGGCCGGCCCGGCCCTCTTGCCTAGGGGGGCGTCAATACGATGGCCATGCCCAGGTTCACGCGATCCGACAGCGCGCCGCGCCGCCCACGCATCTCGAAATCGGTGCGGTCGATCATGCCCTGGAGTTGCAGCACGCAGCCGGCCAGTGCTTCCGGTGGGCAGCGATTGGCCTGCAGGCGGAAGGTCACCGGCTGGGTCACGCCGCGCATGGTGAGCTTGCCTTGCACGTCGCCGCCCTCGCTCAGCAGTTGCAGGGCGGTGGGTTCCGACTCGAAGTGGATGCGTGGATGGTGCTTCGCGTCGAAGAACTCCGGCGCAAGGACCCAGCGCCGCAAGCGGGCCGAGTCCATGCGGATGCTTTCGGTGTCGATGTCGGCGTTGACCACGGCGGTTCGCGCCGCGCGATCGATGACCAGATCGCCACGGATGCCGTCGAAGCTACCCGACACGGTGCTCACCCAGAGCAGGCGGACGCTGAACTCGGCGCGTGAACGCAAGGGATCGATGCGCAGGTCGGCGGCGGACAATGGCGCCGCCGACAGGAGCATGGCGATCGCCGGCAACAGGTGGCGCATTCGGCGGGCTCAGTTCGGAGGTGACCAGAATGTCTCGAGCTTGGCCTTGCCCGGTTCCAGGGAACCATCGAAGCGAAGACGAGCCATGCCGGCGGGCGGCATGCCGCGGTAATCCTCGGAACGCCCTTCGACGAGGAAGGCGACGAGCTGTTCGATGCCGGGGTTGTGGCCTACCAGGACCACCCGCTCCGCATCCTTGTGCTGGTCGAGAAGATCGAAAAGATCGCCGGGGGTGGCGTCGTAGATGGCCGGTTCGTAGGAGGGTTCGACCTGGCCGAGGGCCAGCGCCGCGGTTTCCTTGGTTCGCTCGGACGGGGAACAGAGGATGCGGTCGTAGGTGACGTGATGCGATGACAGCCATTCGCCCGCCGCGCGGGCTTCGTGTTTGCCGTGTTCGGTGAGTCGTCGCTCGCGATCGTCCTTGCCTTCGCCGGGTTCTGCTTCCGCATGACGCAACAGGATGAGTTCTCGCATGGGTACCGTCCTCCGCTGTGCCACCGCAAGGTGGCGTGATCGATGACGCGGCCCCGGTCGGCTCAGGTGCTGCGCTTTATCCAGCGTAGCAGTTTCGCCCAGTCTTCCTGATGCCCGCGTACATTTTCCGAGTGGTAGTCGAAGATGCCCTTACCGAGCGCCGTGAGCAATACGTACGCTTGGGAGTCGCGAAGTTCCGCGACGACGGGAAAGGGAGCACGTTCGCCCAGTTCGGCGATGGCGGCCTGGCTGGCGTTGGTCCATGGTTTCAGGCGGTTGCCTACGAGACCGACGGGCAATTTCCCACGCTTTACCCGGCTGATGCCTCGCAGCATCGTAAGGAAGTCGAGGGTCGCATCCAGGTCGAAATGGGAGGGCAGGACGGGGACGATGATGACATCGGCGCGTTCGAGATAGGGTTCGAGGTCTTTTTCACCCACGCCGGCGGGGGTATCCACGATGACCCGCTGCACGTCGCCCGGCAGGCGGTCGAAAGCCCTGCGGCTGCCTTCGATGGCGGTAATGCCGGGTGCGTTCTCAGGACGGCGACCGACCCAGCGCAAGCTGGAGTGCTGACGGTCCGCGTCGATGACGGCCGTCTGCTTTCCGGTCTGGGCCCAGTGTGTCGCGAGCTGGGTGACCACCGTCGTCTTGCCGCAACCACCCTTGCTGCTTGCCACGAGCGTCGTAAGCATCCGCGAGCACCTGCCTTGGGAGGACTCCTAGCCTACACATCCCGGGCCACCGGTGGTAGGAGCGCGGCCGCGCTCCTCAGAACATCTTGGCGCGTACCTTCGGCAGGATCACGAGGATCAGCGTGGCCAGGGGGCCGAGGAACAGGGAAAGCACCCACCAGAGCAAGCCGCTGCGGTTCTTGCCCTGGGCAAGGCCGGCGTTGATCAGCGTCAGGGTGCCCCAGCCGACGAAGAAACCAGCGCGTTCGCTGGCGAAGAGGGCGAATTGATCCATTCTAAACTCCTGTTCTGTCGCAGGATTGGGTCGTGCGGTCACGTGGACCAAGGGCCGGCGTTCCCCCCGCGCGGTTTCCGATAGTAACAACCTTGCCGCGAATGGCATCGTCCGGGCGCAGCTTCCGTTCATGGTGGAGCCGTATGCTTGTAGTTTTATTTCACGGAGATGGGCCCATGCGGGGATGCCGCGTCCTGACCCTGGCCCTAGCGGGCCTGCTTTCCCTGCCCGTCATGGCGGCCACGCCGTGGCCCGGCGCAACGAAGGGTCCCGCCAAGGGGCCGGTCGTGCAGAAGGACCAGACCAAGGCGTTGTTGCAGTTCCAGAAGGACCTCGCCAGCGTCCTCGCGCTGCGCACCGAGGCCGAGCCGTTGCTGGGCGCCGCCTTGCTGGCCCGTCCGCTGGCGAATCCCCCCGAGGTATTGACCTACCACGCCCTTCTCGAGCGCGCGTCGCGCAATGCCGACGCCGGTCCGCAGGTGGCCTGGGCCCGCCTGGCCGATTGCGATGCGAAGGCCGGTACCTGCCCGAATACCGATGCGCTGGGTGTGCTGGAGAAACAGGCGCCGGATAACGCGGCCGTGTGGCTGCTGAAACTGGGCGTGGACGAACATGCCGGCGCCGGCGACGCCGTGCGTGCCGACCTCACCCGTGCCGCCAACGCCAAGCTCTACGACGATTACCTCGGCGCCAGCCTCAAGGCGCTGGCCAATTCGGTGAGTCAGCTCCCGCCGCCAGCCGATACCTATAACCCGCTGCAAGGTGCAGGGGCTGCCGGCGTGCAGATGGTGATCGTCTTCGGTCTCGCCAGCGCGCAGCCCTTGCCCGGATTCCAGGCGACGGCCAAGTACTGCGAGGACAACAAGTCCGACGCGGGCGTGGTGGGCGACTGCCTGAAGCTGGCCAAGGTGCTGGAATGGGGTAGCAGCCCGCTCGGGCGTTCGCTCGGCCTGCACCTGCGTGAGACGCTGTCGCCGGATGCGGCCGACCAGCAGGCGGCGAAGAACGCCCGGCTCAACCTGGTCTGGCAGATGCAGCGTTTCGCCCAGCTCAACATTCAGGCGCAGGGCGACAAGGCCACCGCGCAGAAGCTGCTGGCGCTGGCCCGCAGTGGTGGCACGGAGATGAGCGTGATCCTGGCTTCACTGCGCGCCTACGGGATGCCGCCGGAGGCGCCCGCCGGCTGGGAGCCGGCCAAGGTCGAGAAATAGAAGAGATGGGGTAGCCGGCTCCCACAGATTACGGGAGCCGACACTTCCCTGGTGGGTCCATCACGCCAAGACGGGCCCCACCACTCGGGGGTTTATTCGCCCAGCGCCTCGCGCATGAACTCCGGCTGGGCCAGGGCGCCTTTGTGGATGTCGGCGTTGTAATACTTCGTGGCGAAGTTCTTGCTGATGGCGCCGCGCTCGCGGAAGCCCGAAAGATCGCCGTCCTTGCGGGCCATGGTGCAGCTCCACCAGCCGGTGGGGTAGCACGGCTGCGGGAACGGCAGGGTACGCACGGCCTTGAAGCCCGACGTACGCATGGCCGAACGCATGGCCTTGATCAACTCGATGTGGGCCAGCGGCGATTCCGACTGCTGCACCAGGATGCCGCCGTGACGCAGCGCCTTGTAGCAGCTGGCGTAGAAGGCGGCGTTGAACAGGCCTTCCGCCGGGCCGACCGGGTCGGTGGAGTCCACGATGATGAGGTCGATCGATTCCGGATCGGCCTCGGCCATGTACTTGATGCCGTCGATGAAGAGCAGTTCGGCGCGCGGATCGTTGTTGGCGTCGCACAGTTCCGGGAAGTACTCCTCGGCGAGGCGGGTGACGCGCTCGTCGATCTCGACCTGGGTGGCCGTCTCGACTTCCTCGTGCTTGAGGACTTCGCGCAGCGTGCCGCAGTCGCCGCCGCCGATGATCACCACGCGCTTGGCGCGGGCGTGGGTGAACAGCGCCGGGTGGGTCATCATCTCGTGGTAGAGGAAGTTGTCGCGGCCGGTGAGCATCACGCAGCCGTCGATCACCATGAGATTGCCCCAGTCGGTGGTCTGGTAGATCTCGATCGTCTGGAACGGGGTCTTCTCGGCGTGCAACAGGCGCTCGACGCGGAAACCGATGGAGGATCCCGAAGCCTGGTGGGCCTCGGTAAACCAGCTGAGCTGCTGCTGCGACATGACGCTTTCCTGGAAACGGGTAAGGGGGCTAAACCTCAGATTGTACCGGCTCCGGGCCGGAATGCGGCCAAGTCCTTGCCCTGCCTGGTGTGTGAGCGGAGCCTTACACCGGGGCCGGCTGATACCCGGATGTCACGAGGCGCCGCTACAATAGGCGGCCTGCCGTGCCCGTACCGGGCCGCGCGCAGCAAGAAAGTCTGGTCGGCCCCGCGGCGTGCGAGGCTCCCGGCCGCCAGGCCCGCTTCAGGTCAAGGTTCGCCGCTGCGACTGTTCCGCGCCCCCTTCCGGGGACACGACACAATCACTTGGAGATCGTCACACCCATGACGAACTGGACCACCGATCGCGCGAAGCTGACCTATGCGATCCCTCACTGGAGCAACGGCTACGTCGACGTAGGCGACGACGGCCACCTGCTGATGCGCCCTCGCGGCGATGAAGGCCCGGCGCTCGACCTGCCGGCCATCGTCGCCAAGGCGACCGCCGAAGGCCTGCGCCTGCCCTTGCTCGTGCGCTTTCCCGACATCCTCGCCGATCGCCTGGCCCGCTTGCAGCAGGCCTTCGCCAAGGCGATCGACGATGCCGGCTACGCCGGCTCCTACACGGCCATCTATCCGATCAAGGTGAACCAGCAGCGCGGCGTGGTCAGCGAGCTGGTGGCCGCCGGCGAGCAGGGCTTCGGCCTCGAAGCCGGCTCGAAGCCGGAGTTGATGGCGGTACTCGCCCACGCGCGGCCGGGCAGCATGGTGGTCTGTAACGGCTACAAAGACCGCGAATACGTCCGCCTCGCGCTCATCGGCCTCAAGCTCGGCCTGCGCGTCCACATCGTCATCGAGAAGCTGTCCGAACTGGACCACGTCTTCGCCGAGGCCAAGGCGCTGGATGTCGAGCCACTGCTCGGCGTGCGCGTACGCCTGTCCTCGATCGGCGCCGGCAAGTGGCAGAACACGGGTGGCGACAAGGGCAAGTTCGGCCTCAGCCCCGGCCAGGTGCTGGAGCTGATCCAGCGCCTGGAGGCCGCGGGGCTCAAGCACACCTTGAAGCTGCAGCACTTCCACATGGGCTCGCAGATCTCCAACGTCCGCGATATCGCCGCGGGCATGCGCGAGGCCGTCCGCTATTTCGTCGAGTTGCATCGCCTGGGCGTGCCGCTCGAGATCGTCGACGTCGGTGGCGGGCTGGGCGTGGACTATGAAGGCACGCGCTCGCGCAGCTACAACTCGATCAACTACAGCCTCGAACAGTACGCGGCCAGCATCATCCAGCCGCTGGCCGAGGCGGTGGCCGAGCACGGCATGGAGGCGCCGGTGATCTTCACCGAGTCGGGTCGCGCCATGACGGCGCACCACGCGGTGATGGTGGTGAACGTCAGCGAAGTGGAGTCGCTTCCGGAGGGTGCCATTCCCGCGGCGCGCGAGGGCGAACCGATGGTGCTTCGCCACCTGCGCGAGACCCACGCCGAACTCGACCACCGGCCTCCGCTGGAACTCTTCCACGAGGCGCAGCACCATTTTGCGGAGGGCCAGACCCTCTACGCGCTGGGCCAGCTCGACCTGCGCGATCGCGCGAGGCTCGACGAACTGTTCTATGCCATCGCGAACGCGGTGCGGCCGCGCCTGCTTCCGGCGGAGCGCGCCCACCGACAGGCCCTGGACGACCTGGACGAGAAGCTGGTCGACAAGTACTTCGTGAACTTCTCCGTCTTCGAATCGGTGCCGGACATCTGGGCGATCGACCAGATCTTCCCGATCGTGCCGATCTCACGATTGGACGAAGAGCCGACGCGCCGTGGTGTCATCGCCGACCTCACCTGCGACTCCGACGGCCGCATCGATCACTACGTGGATGCGGAAGGCGTGGACGTGAGCCTGCCTCTGCATCCGCTGAAGGACGACGAGTCGTATCGCCTCGGCATCTTCATGGTGGGCGCGTACCAGGAGACCCTGGGCGACATCCACAACCTGTTCGGTGACACCGACGCGGTGAACGTGCGTGCGACAAAAGACGGCTATGAGTTCGCGCATATCCGCCATGGCGACACGACCGACCTGATGCTCGACTACGTGGGCTACGACCTGAAGTTGCTTCGCCAGGCCTACGCCGATCGCATCGCCGCGGCAGGCATTGCCGGTGCCGAGGCGGAAACGCTGGCCACGGCGCTCGACAAGGGCCTCACCGGCTACACGTATCTCGCGGAAATCGCAGGACACAAGGTACGACCATGACTCTCAGGGCAGCTTTCATCGGACTGGGCGCGATGGGCGCGCCCATGGCCGGCCATCTCCATGCGAAGGGCCTGCTGGCCGCCGTCGGCAACCGCAGCCAGGCGAAGGCCGATGCGCTGGCGAAGGAACTCGGCGTTCAGGCGCCGAGCCTCGCGGATATCGCGGCCTCCTGCGACGTCATCGCGCTCTGCGTCAGCGCCGACGCCGATGTCATCGGCGTGGTCGAAGCGCTGGCGCCATCGCTCAAGAAGGGCGCCATCGTGGTCGACCACTCGACCGTGGCGCCCGCGACGGCCACGAGGGCGGCGCGCATTCTCGCGGACGTCGGCGCGGATTTCCTCGATGCGCCGGTGTCCGGTGGTGTCGAAGGCGCGAAGAACGGCAAGCTCTCGGTCATGGTTGGCGGCGACGCCGCCGTGCTGGAGCGTGCGCGTGCGGTGCTGGAAGCCTATGGCGCGCGCATCACGCACATGGGCCCCGCCGGCAGTGGCCAGGCGACGAAGGCGGTGAACCAGGTGCTGGTGGCGGGTATCGCCCATGCGGTGACCGAAGGGCTTGCCCTTGGTGAGGCGCTGGGTCTCGAAGCGGATCGCCTCATCCCCACGCTGGCGGCGGGCGCGGCGGGCAACTGGTTCCTCGACAAGCGCGGCGCGACGATGTTGCGCAACGAGTTCTCGGTGGGCTTCAAGCTGGCGCTGCTGCACAAGGATCTCGGCATCGTTCGCGGCATAGCCACCGACGCCGGCACCGACCGCACGATCATCGAACAGTCTCTGGCCGACTTCGGCGAACTGATGGCCCAGGGCTACGGTGACGACGATATCTCGGCGCTGATTCGCTTGAAACGCTCGTCATAAAAGGTTGCGATCGAGTCCGCCTCCCACCGTCCCCGCTGCAAATGGATCGGCATTTTCAGAGCAGTCCGATGGTGGTTCGCGATAGCAGAAAATATGGTGCGTCCTCCCAACAGCGAGGACCACCGTTTGAAATACCGATCCCATCTGACCCGTTCCCTTCTCGCGGCGTCGCTCCTGACGGCATCGCTTCATGCCGTGGCGACCGAACGAGTGTACGTGGGTTCCACGGGAACCGCCCCGCTGTCGGCCATACAAGCCCAGGGAGACCGTGCTGCCCGCGCAGCAGCTGCCGATGGCCTGATCACGGCAAGGATCAATGGTGCGCCGTTCGTCGCGACGAAGGCGTTCGCCTACGAATCCGTTTTTCAACTGGATGGCCGGCGTTACCTGGGCATCGAACATGGCCCGACGGAGAGGGGCCGCGCCTTGATCCTCTCGATTCCGGTGAAAAACGGGGATTCCCACGTGCGCGATGGTCATTATGAATTCGGGCTGCCCACGGCGCCACCCGAGGGGGTCAAGCCGGAGATGGCTCTTGGCGAGCCCGTGGACGCACCGCCGCCCTTTGTCGGCTTCGCCGTATTCAACGCCGACAGCGGATGGATCGACCTCAAGTTCAATGCCGATCGAACCCGCCTCGATGCCACCTTCGAGTTCGAAGCAGCCGGTGAGGAATTCGGCGATCGCATCATCCGGAAGGGTTCGTTCTCGATGCCCTATACGGATCTGCCGGACAGCGTGGTTCCAGAGGCCTGAATCCCTAGCCGAGAGTAGGCAGGCACCCTGAAAAAAGAAGCCCGCCTTGCCAGCCTGTGTCAAAACACGCTGCCAGGGTGGGGAAGGCGCTCCTCGTCAGAGGGGCGCTTTTCCGTCGAAAGCGCGGTGCCGGTTCAACCGCCTTCTTTCAGCGCGATGGCGCTGATGCCCGCCGACTGCAAACGCTGTTTGGTGCCTTCCAGTTCGGTCGCCGACTTGAACGGCCCGAGGCGCACGCGGTTGTAGGTCTGCGCGCCAACCTTCACCGACTGCACGTTGGCCACGAAGCCTTGCAGTGCGAGCTTCGCCTTCAAGGCCTCGGCGTCGGCGGCGCTCGGGAACGCACCGACCTGCAGGAGATAACCGGCGCTGCCGGATGCGGCTGCGGGCGCTTGTTGCGCCGGCACGGCGGTGACCGTCTGCGTCGTCGCCTTCGGCAGGTTCGCCGCCGCCGCGCTGGCCTGTGCCTGCTGAGCCGCGGCTGCCTGCTGCTGTGCCGCCGCCTGTTGCTGTGCGGCCTGCTGTTGCTGTTTCTGCTGCGCCTCGGCGCTGGCCTGCGCGCGGATCTCCGCATCGGGGATGCGAACTTCCTTCTCGGACAGCACCGAATAGAAGTCGTACGACGGCTTCTTCGGTTTTTCCGGCTCGGCCTGGTCCACCACGCCCGGGTCGCTACCCTTCTGCGCGGTGGCCTGCGGGTTCGGCGCGGGACCATCCTGCTGGTGCATCATCGGCATCCAGGTGCCGCGCATCGCGAAAGCCATGAGCAGGGCGCCGGCGAGGATGCCGATCAGCGCCCAACTCCAGCCCGGCATGCCGCTCGAGCCATTGCGGACGGCCTGACGGCCTTTGCCCTTCTTGCGTGTTGCCATTACATGCTCTCCGGGGCGGAAATGCCCAGCAGATCCAGACCGTTCCTGAGTACCTGCTGCGTCGCGGCCACCAGGGCGAGGCGGGCGTCGCGCAGGTCGGTGTCGTCGACGATCCACTTGTGCTCGTGATAGTAGCTGTGAAGCTCGCCCGCGAGCTCACGCAGGTACTGCGCGATCAGGTGCGGTTCCAGATTGGCCGCCGCGGCCTCGACCATTTCCGGATACCGCGACAACTGCACCATCAGCGCCGACTCGTGCTCCGTCGCGAGCAGGTCGAGCTTCGCCAGGCCGTTGCCACGGTCGGTGGACAAACCACGATCGGCCAGTTCGCGAAACACGCGGCAGGCGCGCGCATGGGCGTACTGGATGTAGTACACGGGGTTGTCGTTGCTTTGCGAACGGGCCAGGTCGATGTCGAAAACCAGCTGCGAATCGGCCTTGCGCGCGATGAGGAAGTAGCGTGTGGCATCGCGGCCCGCCTCGTCGATGAGGTCGCGCAAGGTGACGTACGAACCGGCACGCTTGGAGATCTTCACTTCCTCGCCACCGCGCATGACGGTGACCATCTGGTGCAGGACGTACTCGGGCCAGTTCTTCGGAATACCCGTGTCCAGCGCCTGCAAGCCGGCCTTCACACGTGCCAGGGAACCGTGGTGATCGGAGCCGAGTTCGGTGATCGCACGCTCGTAGCCGCGTTGCCACTTGGTACGGTGGTAGGCCACGTCCGGCAGGAAATAGGTGTAGGTGCCGTCGGACTTGCGCATGACGCGGTCCTTGTCGTCACCGAAATCCGTGGAGCGCAGCCAGAGCGCGCCGCCTTCCTCGTAGGTGTGGCCGTGGGCGACCAGCTCCCGCACGGTTTCCTCGACCTTGCCCTCGGTATAGAGCGACGACTCCAGGTAGTAGACATCGAAGCCGACGCCGAAGGCCTTGAGGTCGAGGTCCTGTTCGTGGCGCAGGTAGGCCACGGCGAAGCGGCGCACATCGTCCAGGTTGTCGGCGTCACCGCTGGCGGTCACGGTCTCGCCATCGGCCTCGACGGATTCGCCTGCCAGGAAGGCCCGCGCCACCTCGGCGATGTAGTCGCCACGGTAGCCGGATTCCGGCCAGCCGGGCTCGTCCGGAGCGATGCCCTTGGCCCGTGCCTGAGTCGAGAGGGCCAGATTCGCGATCTGGACGCCGGCGTCGTTGTAGTAGAACTCGCGGAATACCTTCCAGCCTGCCGCGTCCAGCAAGCGGGCGAGGCTGTCGCCGATGGCGGCCGCGCGGCCGTGGCCGACATGCAGGGGGCCCGTCGGGTTGGCCGAGACGAATTCGACGCCCGCCGTGCGGCCGGCGCCATCCCGGTTGCGGCCATAGCGGTCGCCTTCGCCGAGGGCGTGGACGATCTCGGCATGGAACGCGGCCGGAGCAAGGAAGAAATTGATGAAACCGGGCCCGGCGATCTCGACCTTGCCGACCCACGGAGACGCCGGCATCGCCTCGACCAGGTCGGCGGCGATGTCGCGCGGCTTACGCCCGGCGGTCTTGGCCATCATCATCGCGGCGTTGGTCGCGAAGTCGCCGTGCTCGCGGCTACGGGTCCGCTCGATGACGAAGGTGGGCGCGACGAAGTCGGACGGCAGCTTGCCGGACTCCCGCAGCGCACCGATGGCCTGCAGGACGAGTTGTTTCAGCTCTTGTTTCACGGAATACGCGGCGCGGATATGGAACCGGCAATCCTATCAGAAGGGGCGAGCCGGCCGGTCGTGGCGGGTTTCGCGCTATCCACAGCCTGTGGATAACTCTGTGGGCAATACGACGGTTTTTGGTGGCCCCCGGCGAGGCAGGGATGATGACATGGATTCGTAATAACTAATCTTGTTATTATTCATGAAGTTACATCATTGACCTGTGCACTGGCAGCAGCTGTGACGGCCAAGTGAGGATTTGGCCCAATGTGCATAAGTCGGAATTTGCAAGGCCGTCATCGGCAGTGAAGCGACCCGTCACGGACCTGTCATCGCCCACCGTCACAATTCGTTTCGTGCCCGGTGTCTCCCCGGCCCAAGGCACGGCGGGTTACCCACCCCTCCCTCGAAAGGTGACCCAGAACGGCGCGAGCGGCACTCGCGCCGTTTTTTTTGCTCACAACATGCCGCGCTCGGCCATGGAGACGGGTTCGCCCTGGCCGATGATCATGTGGTCCAGCACGCGGATTTCCATCAGACCGAGGGCATCCACGAGGGTCCGGGTGATGTCGCGGTCGGCCCGGCTGGGCTCGGCGACGCCTGAAGGGTGGTTGTGGGCCAGGATGACGGCACTGGCGTGATGCCGGAGGCATGCGCGGACCACCTCGCGGGGGTAGACGCTGGCGCCATCGATGGTGCCACGGAACAGTTGCTCGTAGGCGAGGACGCGGTGCCGGGTATCGAGGAACAGGCAGGCGAATACCTCGTACGGCAGGTGGCACAGCTTCGCCCGGAGGTATTGGGCGCTGTCGCGCGGGCTTTCCAGGCGAGGCAGGTCGACGAGCCCTTCGCCCAGGGCACGCCGCGCCAGTTCCAGCGTCGCCATCAGGCGCGCTCGCTTCACCGGACCCACGCCGGCCACGGGCGCTACGTGGCCGGGATCGGCAAGCAGCTTGCCCAGGCTGCCCGCCGAGGAAAGGAGGGCTCGACTGGTCGCCACGGCATCGCAGCCCGCGCTTCCGTTACCGAGCAGGACGGCGAGCAGTTCTGCGTCGGATAGCGCGGCGGCGCCATGGGTGAGCAGCCGCTCCCGGGGCCGGTCGTGGGACGCCCATTGGCGAATGGGCTGGGGCCGGAAGGTCGCGGGCGCCATCGGCGCATCTCGGACGGGGGAGGGACGGTCGGGCCCGTGCTTCATCGGTTTACCTTGATGTCTTGCCGACGGACTCGCGGCGCGACCTACAACATAGAGTTGCGGCGGATGCCTGACGATAGAACGATTCTGAAAAATCGTGCGCCGGTCGTACGACGGAAATCCGTTAAGCTTACGTGTCTTCCGAACAGCGTCGTTTCGTCATGACTCTTCGCCAGCGTCGCATCCTGATTGGCGTTACCGGGGGCATCGCCGCCTACAAGGTCTGCGAGCTCGTGCGCCGCCTGCGCGACCTGGAGGCGGAAGTGCGCGTGGTGATGACCGAGGGCGCCACGCATTTCGTCACGCCCACCACCTTCCAGGCGCTGTCGGGGCAACCCGTGCGGGTAAGCCTGTGGGACGAGCAGGGCGAAGCCGCCATGGGTCATATCGAACTTGCCCGTTGGGCCGAGCGCGTACTGATCGCGCCGGCCAGCGCCGACACCCTGGCACGGCTTGCGCACGGTTTCGCCGACGACCTCCTTTCCACCGTGGTCCTTGCCACGGCGGCGCCGGTCTATGTCGCCCCGGCGATGAACCAGCAGATGTGGGCCAACCTGGCCGTGCAGGCGAACGTGGGCACGCTGCGCGTGCGCGGCGTGGGCGTGCTCGGACCGGCGGATGGCGACCAGGCCTGCGGCGATATCGGCTCCGGGCGGATGCTTGAACCGCACGAGTTGCGCGACATCCTGGTGGCCTCGTTCGGCGAGCAGCCGCTTCGCGGGCGCACGGTGGTGGTCAGCGCGGGGCCGACCTACGAAGACATCGATCCGGTGCGCTTTATCGGCAATCGCAGTTCCGGTCGCATGGGTTTTGCCGTGGCCGCCGCCGCGCGCGATGCCGGGGCGTCGGTTACCCTGGTGGCGGGTCCCGTTTCCCTGCCCACGCCGCACGGTGTGCACCGTATCGATGTGCGCAGCGCCCGGCAGATGCACGAGGCGGTGCTCGCGGAGGCATCCGCCGCGGACATCTACATCGGCGCGGCCGCGGTCGGCGACTACCGCCCGCTGGAAGCGGCGGCCCACAAGCTGAAGAAAGCCGACGGAGCGCCGTTGCGGCTCGAACTCACCGAAAACCCCGACATCATCGCGGCGCTGGCGGCCCGGGCGAAGCGTCCTTTCCTGGTCGGCTTCGCGGCGGAAACCAGCGCGCTTGCCGCGTATGCCCAGGAAAAACTCCGGCGCAAGGGCATCGACATGATCGCGGCCAATGAAGTGGGTGGCGGCAAGGGTTTCGAAGTGGCCGACAACGCCCTGCATGTCTACTGGCGCGATGGCGACGACACCTTGCCCGAGATGCCCAAGACCGAGCTGGCACGCCGCCTGGTCGCACGCATCGCGGAACGATTCCTCTCAGGCTCCGGAACCACTCCTTGATCGACATCGAACTGAAGATCCTCGACGCCCGCCTGGGCGACTCCATTCCCCTGCCCGAACCCGCCACCGTGGGTAGCGCCGGCATGGACCTGCGTGCGGCCGTGGAGGCACCGGTGACGCTGGCGCCGGGCGAAAGCCTGCTGGTACCGACCGGCATGGCCATTCACATCGGCGATCCGGCGTGGTGTGCTCTGATCGTTCCGCGTTCGGGGCTTGGACACAAGCAAGGCCTGGTGATGGGCAACCTGGTGGGCGTGATCGACGCCGATTACCAGGGGCCGCTGATGATTTCCTGCTGGAACCGCGGGATCGCGACCCTTACCATCGCGCCAGGCGACCGGATTGCGCAATTGTTGCTGGTGCCGGTGGGACGGGCGCGCTTGCGCGTCGTCGACGGATTCACCCCCTCGCAGCGGGGCGAGGGAGGATTCGGTTCCACCGGTATCGGCTGATCGGCCGAGACGACACAAGGGGCACCATGGCTCGGAAAGAGGGAGGGGCGGGGCATGCGCTCCGGATCGATCTGCGACGTCTGCTGCCCCTGGTGGGCGCGACGATACTGCTGGTCGCCGGCGCGTTCTCCGCGTGGCAGGCCTGGTTGATCGCCGACGAAGGCGATGCGGCCGAGCGGACGCGGGCGGCACAACGGCAAACGGTCAAGGCGCTCGACGACCTGATCGCCGGCAAGCGCCAGCAGGTACAACGCGCGCTCGCCGAGAGCGGTCTCGCGGGGGCGACCGACGATCGCCCGGCGGTGGCCGAACGGCTGCGTGCACAGCTGAAGGGCGTGCACGCGGTGGAGGTGTACAGCGGCGGCCTGGACGAGGTCGTGCGCGCCAATTACCGTGAATTCGGCTATGCCAAGGCCGCCCAGCTGATGGCTGCGCTGGGGGCCAGCGAGACACCGCCCGCCTCCACGTCGCTGCACGGCAACGAGCGTCGGTTGACCATGGTGGAACCCGTGGCCGCCGAAGGCGGCGTACGTGCGTGGATCTGGCTTGAGTATCCCTTCGACGACGTGGCAGCGCGGTTCGAGGCCACCTCGCCGGGAGCGGGGCGTATCGAACTGCGCCAGGGCGACGGGCATGACAGCTTGTCGCTGCTCTCGCACGGCTCGCGTTCCGCCGAGTTGGAGGCCGAAGGACAACGCGTGGCCGGTACCTCGCTGTATGTGTTCGCCGCGATGCCGCGCGCCTTCATCGTCATTCCGCACTCCGTGGCGCTGGCTGCCCTGCTGGCCCTGGTCGGGTTCGGCGGCGGCGCCGTCCTCCTCTGGGCCCTGCGCCGGCGGCCTGTCGTGGCCGAGGAACCCGAGCCGGAAGAACCCGTGCTCGTGGCCGACGTGGTACGCAAGCCACGCCTGCCACCGGCACCGTCGACCGCGACCGCGACGGCGCTGCCGCGTCCCGCGGTGAGTGTCCCGGTGGAAGTGGATGCTTCCATCTTCCGCGCCTATGACATCCGTGGCGTCGCCGGTGACGCGTTGAATCCCGGCGTGGCCCACCGCATCGGCCAGGCAATCGGCGCGTTGATGGCCGAACGCGACCTGCGTGAGATCGTCATCGGCCGGGACGGCAGGTTGTCGGGGCCGGAGCTCGCGGGCGCCTTGTCGGACGGACTGCGCGCGGCGGGGATCGACGTGATCGACCTGGGCATGGTGCCGACGCCCCTGGTCTATTTCGCCGCCTACCATTTCGGCACGGGCTGCGGCGTATCCGTCACCGGCAGCCACAACCCTCCCGACCACAACGGATTCAAGATCGTGATCGGTGGCGAGACGCTCGCCGAGGACGCCATCGCCGACCTGCACCGGCGCATCGTGGAAAACCGGCTGCCGTCGGACGGTGTCGGAACCTGGCGCGAGCAACCGGTGGTGGAAGCCTACGTTTCGCGTATCGCCGGCGATGTGTCCGCCGAGCGCCGGCTCAAGGTCGTGGTCGATGCCGGAAATGGCGTGGCCGGATTGGTGGCGCCCCGGGTTCTGGAGGACATCGGCTGCGAGGTGATCCCCCTGTACTGCGATGTCGACGGCCGCTTCCCGAATCACCATCCCGACCCATCCGATCCTCGCAATCTCGGCGACCTGATCGCGGCGGTGCACACGGTGGGCGCCGATCTCGGTGTCGCCTTCGATGGCGACGGCGACCGGCTCGGCGTGGTCACCCAGGCAGGAGAGATCATCTATCCCGACCGGCTGCTCATGTTGTTCGCCCAGGATGTGCTGGCGCGCAACCCCGGTGCCACGGTGATCTACGACGTGAAATGCACGGGACATCTTCGCCCGGTGATCCAGGAGGCCGCGGGCGTACCGCTGATGTGGCGCACCGGCCATTCGCTGATCAAGGCGAAGATGCGCGAGACCGGCGCGGCGCTGGCCGGTGAGATGAGTGGCCACTTCTTCTTTGCCGACAACAACCGCTGGTATGGCTTCGACGACGGTATCTATGCGGCGGCCCGCCTGCTCGAGATCGTCGCGGGCGACCTGGAGGAACGCAGCGTCGCCGACATTTTCGACGGCCTGCCCAAGAGCGTATCCACGCCGGAGCTGAAGCTGTCGATGGAGGAGGGGGCGCCGTTCCGCTTCATGGAGGCCTTCCGCGCCTCGGCGACCTTCGACGACGCCCGCGTGACGACGATCGACGGCATCCGCGTCGATTGGCCCGATGGCTGGGGCCTCGTGCGGGCGTCCAACACGACACCCTCGCTGGTCTTCCGTTTCGATGCCGACAACGGCAAGGCGCTGGAGCGCATCAAGCAGGTTTTCCGCCTGCGCCTGCTGGCGGTGGATCGTAATCTGGCCCTGCCGTTCTGAGGCGGGGCCGCTGTCAGCGGCCGCCGTTCGCGCTGTCCGCCGCCTTCAGTTCGCGATAGTGGCGAAGCTGCGCTTCCATGTTCGTCTTGGCGGTGTCCTTGGCCGCCTGCTGGCGCTGTAGCGTCGCCCGGAGGGAGGCGACCGTGTTGCGCTGTTCGGTGATGCGATCGCTGAGGTACTTCGGCACCGGCTGCTTGGCCCGTTCCAGGTCGCCCGCGCGAGTGAGCAGGTCGGCCAGGGCCTTCTCCTGACCCTGCAGGTTCAGTCGCGTGGTGCGCGCGGCCTGTTCGAAGTTGTCGACCTCGGCGCTCTTCGCGGCGGCGAAGGCGGCTTCGTCCGGGTAAGCGTTCAGCATCTGCGCGTCTTCACGTTGCCGCTGCTGCTGCGCCTGTTGGGCCGCCGCCTGCGCGTCGGCGATCTTGCGAGCCGCCGCGCGTTCCTCCGTCGTGAGCTGGCGGTCGACGTGACGCACGACCATGCCCTGGCTGTTCACCACGTCGTATCCGGCCTTCATCGCGTCGGACGTGAGGCTGTCGCTGAAGTACGACTGCCCGGAGGCGTCCTTCCAGCGGTAGCGGTAGGCGTTGTTGTTGGCGGTGTTCTTCTGGGCGAAAGCGGCCGTGCCGATGCACAGTGCCGCCCCCGCCAGGATGTAACGCGCTGCTCGCATGGTTTCCCCTCCTGTGCGCGGAGTATAGCCAGCGGGCGGCCACAGGTTGTGCGGGGCCGGCACATCGCGCGGATCGCGTGACGCAGTCGCCGTTTCAGGTCACGCCTTCACGCCGTAGAGCTCCCGATAAGCGAGCAGGCGCCCGTGTTCCGCCGCCAGTTCCGGCCGCTCGCCGGCGTAGGTGAGGACATCGGCCAGCGTGGCGATGGCGATGACGGGGATGCCGAACTGCGCCGCGACTTCCTGGGCCGCCGAGCGTTCGCCCTGGCCGCGCTCCTGCCGGTCGAGCGCGATGAGCACGCCGGCCGGTTCGGCGCCCTGGGACCGGATCAACTCCAGCGACTCGCGCACGGCGGTCCCGGCGGTCATCACGTCGTCGACGATCAACACGCGTCCCCGCAAGGGGGCGCCGACCAGCGTGCCGCCTTCGCCATGGTCCTTGGCTTCCTTGCGGTTGTAGGCCCAGGGAAGGTCGCGGTCCTGTGTATCGGCCAGGGCGATCGCGGTGGCGGCGGCCAGGGCAATGCCCTTGTAGGCCGGGCCGAAGAGCATGTCGAACGGCACGCCCGAGCGCACGGCGGCCGCGGCATAGGCGCGGCCGAGCCGGGCGAGCGCGGCGCCACTGTCGATCCGGCCCATGTTGAAGAAGTAGGGGCTGCTGCGGCCGGATTTCAGCGTGAAGTCGCCGAAGCGAAGCACATCGCGGGCGAGGGTGAGTTCAATGAATTCGCGCTGGTAGTCGTGCACGGGAATCTCTCAGTCGATCGAAGGGCCAAGCGGATACCACAACACGTATTGCGGTCCCGCGCTGCCGCCATGGTACAACTCGCCGCTGTCGCGATAGCCGGCGCGTTGGTAGGCGCGCAGCGCCGCTTCGTTGCGCACGTTCACGGTGAGGAGTATCCGCTCGCGATCCGGATGGCGACCGGCGACGTACGCGTGGATCGCATCCAGGGCGGCGCGGCCGAGACCCTGGCCCTGCCGTGGGGCGTCGATGAGGAAGCTGCGCAGTGCCACCGCTCCGGCCGCCAGCGGATGATCCGTCAGCGCGGAGGCCCGCCGATCGATGCGTACATAGCCCACCACCGCGTCGCCGTGGAGCAAGGCGAGCGCCTCGCTGCCGGGGCACACCGCCACGTCGGCGAGCGAGTCGCGGGTATGGCCGACGAACGGCCGCTGGTCGGGGTGGACGTCGAGCGCGAGCACGGCGGCGCGCAAGGTTTCGTCGACGGAAAGGACGCGAATGGATGGATTCATAGGAGGTTATGATGCACGCATTGCCGAACACACGATCAAGGTCCCATGCGCATTATTTCGCTGAACGCCAACGGTATCCGCTCCGCCGCCACCAAGGGCGTGTTCGAGTGGCTACGTAAACAGGATGCCGATGTCGTCTGCCTGCAGGAGACCAAGGCGCAGGAATCGCAGCTGACCGACCCGATGTTCCGCCCGGATGGCCACCATTGCTTTTATCACGATGCGCGCAGCAAGAAGGGCTACAGCGGCGTGGCGATCTACTCCAGGCGCGAGCCGGACGAGGTGCGCGTTTCGTTGGGCAGGGAAGACTTCGATTGCGAAGGGCGCTACATCGAGGCACGTTACGGGAACCTCAGCGTCGTCTCGTTCTATATCCCTTCCGGCTCGTCGGGTGACGAACGCCAGCAATACAAGTTCCGGATCATGGAGTGGCTGACGCCGATCCTGCGCGAGTGGGCCGCGAGCGGGCGCGATTACGTGCTGTGCGGCGACTGGAACATCGTGCACACCAAGAACGACATCAAGAACTGGACGTCCAACCAGAAGAACTCCGGCTGCCTCCCCGAGGAGCGGGCCTGGCTCGACCTGCTGTTCAAGGACATCGGCTGGGTGGACAGCTTCCGCGCCATCAAGCCCGACGCGGTGGAATACACCTGGTGGTCCAACCGCGGCCAGGCCCGCGCGAACAACGTGGGTTGGCGGATCGACTACCAGATCGTCACGCCGGGCCTGCGCGAACGCCTGCGCGATTGTTCGATCTATCGTGACGAGCGCTTCTCCGACCATGCGCCATTTATCGTGGACTACGCCGAGTGAGCGAAGCGGCCGGGACCGGAGCGGTCCGTTACAAGGGATTGCGTGGCATAGCCGCCGCGTTCGCCCAGCCGGGGGCGGTGACCATGCTGTTCTTCGGTCTCGCGTCCGGCCTACCGTTCCTGCTGGTCGGTAATACGCTGTCGGCCTGGCTGAAGGAATCGGGCGTGGATTACGGTGCCATCGGCATCGCCAGCTACGTCACCTTCGCCTACAACTTCAAGTTCCTGTGGGCGCCGCTGGTGGACAAGTTCCGCCTGCCGCTGTTCGGCCGGCTCGGCCTGCGCCGCGGCTGGCTGATGTTCGCCCTGCTGCTACTCGCGGCCGGCCTGCTCGGGATGGCGGCGATGCCGCCGGACGTGTCGCTTCCGCGCTTCATGGTCGTGACCGGCGTCGCCGCGCTGGCCGGAGCCACGATCGACATCGTCGTGGATGCCTATCGCGTCGAGATCGCGCCACAGGAGGCACAGGGTGCCCTGGCGGCCACGTATACCCTCGGCTATCGCTTCGGCCTGATCGCAGGCGGTGCCGGCATCTTGTTGGTGGCGGATGCCTTCGGCTGGCAAGGCGGCTATGTCGCCATCTGTGCCCTGCTGGTCATTCCTTTCATCACCGTCCTGGTCGCACGCGAGCCCGAGCACCGCGTGCGCGAGCGCGTGCCGTTGCGCGTGGCCGTGCAGGAAGGCTTCGTCGGACCGTTCCGCGACTTCCTTTCCCGCTACGGCCTGGGCCTGGCGCTCGGATTGCTGCTTTTCGTCGCGCTGTTCCGGCTTCCCGACCAGATGCTCGGGGTGATGGCGTATCCGTTCTACCTCGACGCGGGTTTCAGCAAGACGCAGATCGCGGAGGTGTCGAAGGTCTACGGGGTGATCGTGGGCATCGTCGGCGCCTTGCTGGGCGGCTGGGCCGTGACGCGCTTCGAGATGCGCCGGCTGTTGGTCGTCTCCGCGATCGGCGTGGCGCTTTCGAACATGCTCTACCTGATCATGGCGGCCAACCCGGGTCAGACGTGGGCCTTCGTGGCGACCCTTTCGGGGGACAACTTCGCGCAAGGTTTTGCGGGTCCGGTGCTGGTCGCCTTCATGTCGGGCCTGGTCAATCGCAGCTTCACCGCCACGCAATACGCCTTGCTGAGCGCGCTGGCCAATCTTCCGGGCAAGCTGATCGGAGGGCTGTCGGGCTTCCTGGTGAAGGACTCCGGCTATGCGTCCCTGTTCGTGGTCAGCACGGTTTCCATCGTCCCGACCCTGCTCGTGCTCGCCCTCTTGTGGCGCCGCATGCCGCGTCCCGCGGAGGCGGGATAAGCCGGACGACCTATCTTCGCAAGCGATGAAAACTGTGTAATATCGCCGCCACAGGGGGCATGCGCGAGGAGGTGACGCACGTGCCGGATATCGTTGTAAGACACATCGACGAGCAGATGGCCGAGCGCATCAAAACGCTCGCGCGTGAACGACGCTGGTCGATCAATGAAGTGATCCTGCACGCGTTGCGCTATGGACTCGGCTTGAGTCCGGGCGACGTGTTCAACGAGCTGTTGCTCGAACCCGGCGACATCGCGCACCTGACCGGTGCGTGGGACGCGGAAGAGCAGGCGGCCTTCCAGGAAGCACTCTCCGCACTGGCCCAGGCTTCGCCGTCGACCCTGGCCGACGCTGCCACGCGCCCAGTGAAATCGACCGAATCGTTCTAGCAAGCCCTCCAGGTTTCTCGGGCCGGGTTTCTTGGGTTCCCTGAGTTCCTGGTGGGAGCCGACCTTGTCGGCGATCCCGCGGCCGCGGGCCAGGTTGAAGCAAGCCCCCATCGCCGCTGAAGCGGCTCCCACAGAAGCGGCTCCACAGAACCACCAACAAGAAAAAGTTGGTCGAGACGCGACCCCCCGGACTCCTGTCACCGCCGGCAGGTTCCCTCGCCGCGCAAACGGCGACATCCTCCTCAGCGGTTTTAGGTGAGGATCGGTGGCGAGAAATGAGATCTATCTCATTGATATGAAAATCATTATTGCGATCAGGAGTGTGGACTAGTACTGTTCCGCTCCCTTCGGAAGCATCGAGGGTATCGAAGGGCGACGAGGCCCTGGAGGTGCATGACGCACCTCTCCGGACTATCCACCAGACAGGGAACACGGACCGTGTCATCAAGTACTTTCATTTCGAGCCTGCAACGGCTCGTATTCCTTGCCGCCGCCCTCATGTCGGCACCGTCTTTGGCCGCTGGCCAGCTTGTCATCAAGCTGGAAAACAAGACGAGTCACAGCGCGCCGTTACCGATCATCATTTCCGTAACGATGAGCAATATCGGCGACGGCCCACTGTTTCTCTATCGAAAGGAAACGCCATTCGGTACCAACGATTCGCATCTGGCATCCGATCAGTTCCGGGTACGTGATTCGCAGGGCGCACTCGCGCATTTCATCGGACAGCGATCCTATTGGGGAGCTCCTCGCTTCAGCCACTTCATGCTGCTTCAGCCGGGGCAATCGGTTCAGAAAGACATTGATCTCACGTCGGAGTACGACTTCGGGAATGGCGGTGCCTTTGCCCTGAAGTTCGTGATGAACCTCGGTCATGAACCGAGTCCGGAGGAATCTACGGCGGAGGAACTGGCAGCTTTCGTTGCAAGCAAGCAGGCGGAGGTCGAATCGAATGAGATTGTCGTCATCGTCGATCATCCCATAGCAGATCTCGGCTCACGGTCGAATGGCGCCATTTGCACCGGTCCGCAGAACGATGCCATCGAGTCCGCAAAGAGACTCGCGCATCGTAGGGCATTCGAGGCGATACAAGTCCTGTGGAAGGTTTATAGCCGACCGCTGGGCGAGATCGCGTACTCCTACCATCGCAAGCAACGCTACGTGCGATGGTTTGGCGAAGTTGGGCCAGAGGAGCCCGTGAAGGGCGAGGCAGGATGGGAGGGGAGCCTCAATCACGAAGCGGTCGGCGCTGTGGATGCGGTCTACATGCGATCTGCGGATTTGCCGTCCAATCAGCTCAGTCCGACATGCGGCTGTCCTGGGGAGCCCCCTGAAACCAAGGCAAAGGTAGAGGACAGAAATCCGTACCATGCACAGTTTTGCGATTCATACTTTGCCCTGCCGGAAGACGGGGTCTGGACCACACGAACCAGCGTAATGGCCCATGAATTAAGCCATTTCTATGATCGTTACCAATCCGGTCGCTCTGATTACGTCTACTCAAAGCCGTTGGCGGAACAGCTTGCGCGTGACGACAGATGGAAGGCCGTAAGGAATGCCGATAACGTCGAGTTCTTTATTACGGATACGACCCCCTATGAGGATTGATACCGGTGGCTAGCCGTTCATTGACGTAAGTCGATGCGCTTCACCGCCATGGGTCAGGGTGCGGCGTAAATCGCGCCGAGCAATCTTGGCCCGCGTGCCCCGGTCACGGCGGGCAGATTCCCTGGCTCCCCACGCAATCGCCGATAGGCCAGCCAGGCGAAGGCCATCGCCTCCATGCCATCCGGATCGATACCGAAGGACGCGCTCGAATGCAGCGCGCGCCCTTCAAGCCGGCTCCGGATGGCCTGCATCAACGCCGTGTTGTGTACGCCACCGCCGCAGGCGATGACATCCGTCGCATCGGCGGCGTAACGCGATATGGCGTCGGCCACGGAAACCGCGCTCAATGCGAGCAGGGTTGCCTGGACGTCTTCCGGCACCAGTTCGGCCACCCGCGGATGAGCGTCCAGCCAGGCGAGGTGGAAGTGTTCCCGCCCGGTGCTTTTTGGTGGCGGTAGGGCGAAGTAGGCATCGTCGAGAAGCTCGGCGAGCAGGGCCTCGTCGACGTTGCCCGAAGCCGCGAAGCGACCATCGCGGTCGAAGGATTCGCCGCGATGGCGAAGAGCCCACGCGTCCATCAGGCCGTTCGCGGGACCGGTGTCGAAGCCAGTGACATCGCCGGTCGAGGTCAAACGGGTGACGTTGGCGATGCCGCCGAGGTTGAGCACCACGCGCGCGCCGCGCGCCGGACGCAGCACGGTGGCGTGGAAGGCCGGAACCAGGGGTGCGCCCTGGCCACCGGCGGCCACGTCGGCTCGGCGAAAGTCCGCGACGGTGTCGATGCCCGTGCGTTCGGCGATCACCGCAGGGTCGCCGATCTGCAAGGTGAACGGGTATTCGCCACCGGGGCGATGACGGATCGTCTGGCCATGCGAGCCGATCGCCGTCACGTCGTCGCGATCGACGCCCGCTTGTTCCATGACCGCCCGCGCGGCTTCCGCGAAGGCGCATCCCACGGCGACGTCGAGCTGCCCGTAGGCGTCGAGGTCGAGGCGAAGTTCGTCCTGCGCCACGGCAAGGATGCGTGTGCGCAGCGTGTCGTTCCAAGGATGGGTCAGGCCCGCGACGAGGCCGGGGTGACCATCGGTGAAGCGAACCAGCGCGGCGTCGATGCCGTCGGCGCTGGTGCCGGAAATGAGCCCGAGGTAGAGGCCATCCATGGTGGGTGCCATGGATCAGTCCGCGCTGTGCTGGCCGGCGTCGTTACGCGCAAGCTTGACGTTGCTGTCCACCTGGTTGAGACGGGCGAGCTGAGGGCCGACCACTTCCTTCTTGAACTTCGCCAGCTGCGCCGCCGGCAGGGGCTCGGGCTTCGGCAATGTGACCGTCTGCGGATCGCGCTGCATGTTGTTGACGCGGAATTCGTAATGCAGGTGCGGGCCGGTGGCGAGGCCCGTCATGCCGACGTAGCCGATGGTGCTGCCCTGGCTCACGCGCTGGCCGACACGCAGGTTGGCGAAGCGCGACATGTGGCCGTAGGCGGTGCTGATGGTGGCGTTGTGCTGGATGACCACGAAGTTGCCATAGCCATTCATCCAGCCGCGGAACTTCACGACACCATCGCCCGCCGCGTGGATGGGTGTGCCTGACGGAGCGGCGTAATCGACGCCCTTGTGAGCGCGCATCTTGCCCAGGATCGGATGCATGCGACCGGCGCTGAACTGCGAAGAGATGCGGGTGAAGTCGACGGGGATGCGCAGGAAGGAGCCGGTGAGCGGACGGCCTTCCTCGCTGAAGTAGCTGACCTTGCCGTCGCTGTTCTTGAAGCGGTAGGCGGTGTAGCGCTTGCCCTGGTTCACGAACTCCGCGGCGACGATGTCACCCTCGCGAAGGAAGGCGCCATCGCTGTAGACATCGTCGTAGATGACGGTGAAGTTGTCGCCCACGCGCAGGTCCTGCACGAAGTCGATGTCGAACTTGAACACCTCGGCGAGCTTGAGCACCATCGCGTTGCTCATGCCGGCCTTCGACGCCGCACCGAACAACGAGCTGTCGATCAAGCCGTGGGCGATGTGTTCGCGGCGCTGCACGTCCCGCTGCTGCGTGGTGAGCTGGGGGGCGGCGCCGTCCAGGCGCAGCGTGGCGATGGTCGCCTCGTCCTGGTCGAAGCGCACGCCCTTGAGGACGTGATCGCCGCCGACAAGGAACTGGAATTCCTGGCCTGGCTTGATCTGGTGGAAGACCTTGGTGCCGCCCGCGCCGTCGATGACGTGCTGCAGGTCGGTCATCGAAAGGCCTTGGGCGATGAAGATATCTGCAAGGGTCTGGCCGGGCTGCACCTGCACGGTCTGCCAGGTTTCTTCGGGAACGATCGGCTTGATCGAGGCGGGATCGATCTTCGGCACTGCCAGGGGAACCACCGCATGCACGGCCGGGATGGCGGTGGTGAGCGACTGCTTCTTCATGGCGCCTGCCCAGGCAGGGATCACCAGGGCCGACAGAATGACGAGGAGGAAGGCGGTTCCGGCGAGAATCCAGCGCTCGCGTGTCCAGCTCAGGGGTTCGGCGGACGCGTTGCGACTGAAAGACCAGTGGGCACGGCTATCGTAGAAGTGCGAATGGCGGCGCTGTGCCTTGCGCCGGATGGCTTGCTTGCGAGCGCTGTGCGCTCCGCGGTTCACATCACCCATTGTCTTTCTTGTATCCGCTCGCCCCGACTTGTCGCGTACCATAGCGGCCCTGTGCAAAGGCCGTCAACGCCTTTCCCATCAAGGCTTTGCATCGCATCTTGCGGTTAACGCACAATTAACCCCCACGCCCTCTTCACACACAAATGTGAAGGTAAAAAATTCCGTTTCGATAGAGAGTACGCATGAACGACATGGAGCAGGCCCTGGCGCTGATCGCCCGCGGCGCCGACGAGATCATCAAGAAAGAAGACCTCGAGGCACGCCTCAAGACCGGCCGGCCATTGCGCATCAAGGCGGG